>JAJDIZ010000043.1 GCA_030266915.1 Ruminococcaceae bacterium OttesenSCG-928-D13
CCGCCACAAAACTTGCGTCTTATCAGCGGATTTCCTTTATATCGTGGTGGGGCTGACATTCTCATATAAGAACTCGCAGAATCAGCTATTTCGTCAATCAGTTCGTAAGAAATGGTCATTGGCTGGTTGCTCGTGCGGAATCCGATTGTGAGCTTATCGTCGTACAGGAATACGCTATCAATGAAAATGGCAATAAGCGTCCGCTGGTATATGGCATCATCCATGCGGCCCTCTCGCAGCTTGGTAAGAAAAAACCGTGTTTCCACCGCCGTAACCGGGGCGTACTGCATTTGTATGTTCTGTAGTTCTACTTCCAGTGCTTGCCGCTCTTTCCTTTTTTGGCTTATGCGTTCAGAAACCAAGTCGGCTATTTCGCCCTGTTCAAGCGCCACCATCAGATTTTCCGTGGCCTTTGCGTTGTCGTTGAGCAGCCTGTTCAGCCGCCTCATTTCGGCGGATTCTTCCATCTGTTTGTTGAGCTTGTCCACCTCGTTGCAGATGATGGAAATATTTTCCTCGGTAAGCTGTTCCCTTGCCTTTTCCAAGACAAGCTGCTCTATTTGATTTTTTCGCACGTTCTTTTTTGTGCAACCTTTTTTGTGTAATGCGCTCTTACACTTGTAATAGTTGTGCGTGGCACCTGTTTTGGAAGTGCCAGAGACACCCACCATCATTTCTTTACAGTGCCCACAAAATAGCTTGGTTGTCAGCAGATATTCAGCTTTGGCTCTCGCTCTTGCGGGGGCCTTTTTGTTTTTGCCCATACGGTCTTGCACGTCATAAAAGAGTTTATCAGATATGATGCGGGGGATAACGCCATGTGTTTCCTTGTCGTGAAAAGTATAGGTGCCTATATATTTCTTGTTTTGCAGCATACCACGCAAGCTGTTTTTATTAAAAGCCTGACCTTGGCTGGTACGTATTTCCAATGAGTTCATATAATCGGTGATTTCTTTTACTGTATAGCCCGCCGCATACATTTCAAATATTTTCTTGACGATAGGTGCGGTTTCCGGGTCGATTTGGTATTTCTTTTCCTTATCAACCATAAGCCCCAGCGGTGGGCGGCCACCCGTGAAACGGAACTTGGCCGCAGATATTTCTATACCCCGGCACACCTTTTGGCTTAACTCGGCGCTGTAATATTCGGCCATGCCCTCAAGCACTGCCTCCATCAATACGCCACTGGCATCTTCTGAAATGTTTTCCCGTACAGATACTACCTTGACACCGTTCTTTTTCAGCTTGTATTTAGCGTCGGCAGAATCGTACCGACTTCGGGCAAATCGGTCAAGTTGGTAAACGAGCACCATGTCGAACCGCTTTTTGGCGCTGTCGGTAAGCATATCATTAAAGCGGTCGCGCTTTTCCGTACTTGTTCCAGTTTTTGCCCGGTCAATGTATTTCTCTATCACCTGTATGCCGTTGCGTTTTGCATACTCATAACAAGCGTTGAGCTGCCCCTCAATGCTCTGCTCGCCCTGTGAGTGGCTTGAATATCTGGCATATATAACGGCAATACTCATGGTATCGTTACCCCTCTGACTTTAACAATATCGTTCTTATACTTTTGCTTTATCGTTTTGAAAGCATCCTCAATTCCAGTTGCTGCCCATGTAGCCTCAATCCGTTCTTCATACCCTTTGCGCGCATTCACATACCATTCGGCTAACTCTCGTTCCTTGTTCGCCTGTTCAAGCCATTCATTGTATTTCTCTTCCAGCGGCTCAAAATCCGCATCAAATTTTGCCTGTAAATGCGGTAGTTTGTCGGTACCATAGTTCTTGTATCGAGAAAATTTTTGCTGTTTATTGCGAATGGGAACCCAATAGGGATTTTTGTTTCGCTTTTTATCATATTGCCTTTTCGAGCACGGGTCGGAGCACGTTACCGCATCATAGTTCTTTTTTTGGTATAGCTTTCCGCAGTCATAACAAAAGCCCAAGCGATTTCGGTTGTTGGGTGTAGATGTATAGACATAGAAGAACATCATTGCGATTAGTTCATACATACTTGTAGCATGAGAAATGAGCGCGGGCTCTAAAGGAATAGCTTGGTTTGTATGTTCTTGTTCTTCCTCTACCAGCACGCCCATGCGTGATTGAAAGACGGCTTTTTCAGAAGTGAATAATGGGAGCCCTGAAACCACCCCGGTATCTTCCACTGGCTTTTCACCCAGATGGTGGTGTGCGTCTAATAGCCTGATGCTGCTGTATATGTCTACAAGTATTTCAATCAAATCCAAATCAACTTCCGCAGCATATATAGCCTCTATGATTTTCGGTATTCCGGGTGTCATAGCCACATTCGCGTAGTACGTGGAATCTTCCTGTGTGGGCACAGATATATATAAGAATGGGCCATCCATAACATCAATGAACCGGGCAACCTTGGCTGGTTTCAGAAGTTTTTTAAGGTTGTCATTGAAGAAATCGACCAGATACTTTCCGGGGTCGATTTTCTTTTTTTTCACAAAGACAGATTGTTGATAAAAATCCTCTTTGTGGTATTTGTTGAGCTTGCTCTCTTGCAGTATGACGAACTCGTTTTTGAGCATGGAAACGTAGCAATCTGTAAATTCCATAAAGGCGCCTCAATTGACGATAGCAAGATGATAACGAACGATATAAACGCTTTATTCGGTATCACTATTATACCATTCTCATACTCATACAGTCAATTGATTACGAATAAAAATATCAAATAAATCGCTTTTTATCGTGTCTATCTTTTGGGCTTTCGTTCTTGGTATGATTTCAGCACCGAATCAGAAAATGAGTTTCATCGGTTTGGAATCTATCAAGAGCGGGAGGTGTGCCAGACGGACAACTTAATAATAAGCCGCGAACAGGCACACGCCTTGGCGCTGGTAGTTCATTCCAATATCGCGGGGTTTATCGAAGAAAACCGCGAAGAGTTTGAACAGTGGTGCAGGGATAACGGGTACGAAATACCCCCACCACGAAAGACCAAGAAAAAGAATATGAGCCCAAGAGCTCAAGAACAGGAGGAAAATGTAGCATGACACAAAACTATATTGTTGGAACCGCTGCGGATTTCGACGCCCTAAACGGGCACGGCATAGAGAGCGTCCGTTTTGGCCTTCCATCACGGCAAGAACTATATGGCGGCTCATTTGTTATCATCCCCCCGCATGGCCGTGCGGGTCGGATGTGGGCCCGCAGAGTGGCCCGTGAGCTTGAGGGGATAGCTGGCCGGGTGGTTGTTTTCAATCTGGCCGACCTGTATAGCTTTTTGTTAGCTGGTGAAGGTGTGGCCGAGCTCGTTGATGCTTTCGGGCCTATCGTGATTACGGAAATTGAAGAGGCGGCGCAGTTTGCCTTGGACATGGAAGGAGGCAACGCATAATGGCAAAAAAGGAAAAAGACTTCCATGAAGTAAGCATCGAAGAATATTTGGCAGAACAACAGGCCCCAAACGCCGACGCTCTTGCCGATAATATGCGTCCACCCCCGGAAGTAGAAGAAGAGTGGGCGAGGGAGGCAATAGCGTATGACAACCCGGACGCCGACGACGACATGAACGACGACACAGGGCCACCCGGCGACGAGCAGCCGGGAGCTCCCGCAGAATCGGCGCAAGTGGCAAGGAGCGGCACGGCCAAAAAACTCACCACATTCACGGCCCAAGAGCTTGAAAGGGAGGATATACCCCCGCTGGACTATGTTATCGAGGGCCTGTTGCCAAAAGGCTTGACCATTCTGGGCGGCCCTTCGAAGAGTTACAAGAGCTATATGTGTTTAGACATGGCACTCTCTATTGCGGGAGGCAACGATTTTCTGGGATTTCCCACAATGCAAGGCGATGTATTGTACCTTGCCCTTGAGGATGGAAAGCGACGATTACAAAAACGACAGCGGCAGATTTGCCCTGACGGTGCGTTCCCTTCGGCTCTACACTTTTGTATAAAATCAAGCCGTACGGGTGAAGGGTTTGAGGAAGAGATTGATGCTTTTATGGAAGAGAACCCAGACACCGTGCTCATTATCGTAGACATTTACGAAAAAGTGAGGGGAGCTATGGGCTCACGCAGCGGTGATGCTTACCAGACGGGTAGCCAAGATATTGCCCCTTTTAAGGAGCTTGCAGACAAGCATGATGTATGCCTACTTATTGTACATCATACCCGCAAATTTCAAAAAGGCGACGACAAGGATTGGGCAAACACCTTTTCGGGCGATTTGGGAAAAGTGGGTGCTGCTGATACTCTGATGGGCATTTTCTTTGATACCCGAGGTAACAAAACCGCTACCTTGAAACTGACTTCCCGTGACATTGAAAGTAAGGCATTATTGATGGAGTTTGGCAAAAATCATCGCTGGCGATTGCTTGAAAGTATTGAGAATGTTGACAATGTGGAAGACATTATCGACTACAGGAATGACCCAATTATTGAAGTGGTGCGCAAGCTATTGCAACAAAACCCCAAAGGCTTTGAAATGCTTTCCAGCGAACTCGCCGCCGCCATACCCGAACATGGTTTTGCCGCCATTGACCCCAATGTGGTTGGCAAACGGCTAAAACGGTACATCGATTTGTCTTGGGAGCGTGACGGAATTGTTATTACACCGTCCACATCCAGCAAGCGCAGGGCATACCGTTTTGAGTATGCCGACACCCAAACCGAAACCGAGAACACAACATTTTATAAGGAGGACTAAAACATGGCATATTATTGGAATGGAAAGTACCACCCCTCAAAGGACGACAAAGCCGAGTACGCCGAGAAGATGAGGGAAATCGAGGCTTTTTGTGAGGAAAAAAGTATCCATCGCAGTCTCGGCGGCAGCAGCTACTATTTTACCCTCAATGGGCAGGACTACCGGGTTAGCAATCACACGGTTGACGCATCAAACCGTAAGGCATACCGCGAGGACGGCTACGGGCGAGAAGTTCAAATCCGCGAAGAGTATCACCCCGGCGGCGAGACCTCCGACACGGTTTATATCACGGCTGGCAAGCTCCGCATCATCGAAATTTACACGGCGCTTGCAGAGGGCAAAAAGCTGGACAGGCGGGGGCGGGTGGTTGCCTCCTGATACTGCCGCTCCACCTGATACCCAGACCGAACCGGAATACGAATACACACACAAATAATTGGAGGTCAAAAATATGTATGACATTAAAGTTATCAACAACGAAGTTTTTTCCATGTCTGCCTGCCTCGGCAGCGTCACAAGCTACATCCACACCGGCCCCAGTGCCCGCCTCGATGCCATTTGCCGCAAATCGCTCCACCGCACCCCAGAGGGTGAATACTTCATCGTCGCCCGCACCGAAGAGCAGGGCTACCAGAAGAGGGGCGTTGTCTCTGAATACCACCCGTGTACCGTTGAGAGTGCCTACCTTTGGGCCTCTGACCACTTTGGCACCAAGTTTTGTGAGGTGGAGTTTGGCCGAAGTGATGATTGATTCATTGGTGGGGCATGCTGCTCTTCCTGATACTGCCGCTCCACCTGATACTGCCCCCACCCTCCCGCTCCGCTGATACCTGCTACCCACAAAAAGACGACGGTTTTTGCCGTCGCCTTTTTTGTGTTTTCAGCTTTCCAAAGGTCAAAACCATAGTAGTCAGCAATGGAGTGAGTGAATAAGGTTGCCTCCTTGACCCTTTCCTCCCTTGCTGGCGCAATGGTGTCGCCCGCCAGGGCGACGAACTGCCAATAAATACCCAGCCCGGTCAAGGGGTATCAGGTAGCAGCAGTATCAGGGGGCGGGGTAAAACGAATCCCCCCGCAGAGCGCAGGGGGATGGTGCCGCCTAATGACTATGAGGGTCAGCAGCTACCCAACGCTCGAAGTGAACATCGCTGAGTGTGGGGTGTCCGTCCTCATAGAGCGACGGCATGAGCTCGTCGTCGTCGGGGATGACACCGCCGGGTACAACGCTGTCCACGGCGGCGGTGAGCTCGTCCATAGTGTACGGCAGCGGATGAACTTTCACCGGGCCCCGGTTGAACGGGGGTGCCTGTTTGCGCTTAATCATTGTGAACCTCCTTCCTGTAAATAGTATTAAACTGCTTATCGAAAATCGCTTGAACCGTCCAATTATCCCCTTTAGAATACTGGACAGACAAACGAATTTCCCAAAGGCGGGGCGGCGTGTCGCCCTCGTACTCGCTGGCCGCTGCAAGAGCCGAGAGCTCTTGCTCAATGCGGGGGAGCAGGGCGGTCATGGGGTAGGTGGTAGCAGGGTAGGCGCTCTCATAGGTGACGCTGTAGGCCAGCTTGAGGTCTTTGGTGCCCTGCTTTACCCTACAATCGGCTATCCTCGCAGAAATCGGAATATAGCCCGTGTGGGCCTTGCGGGGCAAGCCGTTGGCTTTGGCGTGGAGCTCCCGCAGCGCGCGCCTCATTGCCTCATTCTCGCGTTGCACATCAAAATCCATCATCCTTTACCCCCTCACATACAAAACGCTAACACAGGCACGGTTGTGCCCCATAGAGGCCGATACAATCTCTAAAGCCCGACGGTCAAACCACACCCCCGCCATATCGCCTCGGCACTCATACCTCTCGGAACGGGGCAAGGTGGTGGGGTCGCGGGCCACTTCCATGTAAAGGGCCTGTGCGTACTGGTGGCGGCCCCCGTGAATGTCATAATGTTTTGGAACCGTTGGCCAAACCCTTTCCCCGTCTTTGGTAGCCTGTATGCGCTCTACAGCCTCTTTCACATGGGGCCCAGCTAAAAGCACATTGCGGTATTTGCCACCCTTTCCGACCACATTTTGGAGCACCCAGCGCCCATCGTCGCGCTTGACAAGATGGTTGGCTACAAACTCGCGCCCCTGCCTATCGGTGCGAACATCATTTTTTATAAGGGTGCGGTACTCGCTACGGCGCAAGCCTACAGTTTTTTCAAAATTGACAAATTCCCGGTGTCGTTCCTCGTTGAAATTTCTATCGTTGGCTTTCGGGCCCTGACTTCGCTTTATATCAACACGGCGGCGGCTGTCGGTGGGTGCGTAGTCGGTGCTGTGTGTGCCATAGAGCTTTGCCAAACAAGCAACAACCAGTTTTTGAGACCATGCTGACCAAGAATTTTCACGCATAAATCTGATGTAGTTATCCACATGGCGCTCGGCCTGTTTCAGTGACCGCGCGTCATACGTTTCTTTGGCCCATTTGAGAAAGACCGTGCCCTGTCGGATTGCCGTGTCGCGGTAGCTATAGGAGTGGATATATGGGCTGTATGTGGTGCCCTTGATGCCTAATAGCTGCTGAACCTCACGCCGTGACACCCCCGGCTTAAAAATCTCATTGACACGCTGCACCACCTGATGCTTTTCCGAACCATATTTGGACATAAAAATACCGCCTTTCATCATCGAATAAAAGCTACCCGATGACAAAAAGCGGTAATGGCTACCGTCACTTAATTGTCCTGTCCCAAATCATCGCAGTATACAAAATTGGTTAAGTATTCCGGGGGTGTTCTCTGCTCCCCGATGCAGGGCCGGGCACCACTACCCAACCAGCCGCGCCCAACCGGGCGCTTTGTCCTGCCATACGGCGCTGGCGCTGTTTCCTGTCGGCAATACCAACAGGGCGCCAAGCCTTTGAATCCGCCGCCAGAACTGGCTTTTTGCGCCCACGGTCAAGCTGCCAATAAACTATGTACCACCCAAAAATGAGTGTGCAGCTTGACCGCCCCTTGTGGTTTTCCTGTTGGTGTGGAAATGAGAGGCGCAAGGGTTAGAATGGGTCTATTTATATTATATAAAATAAACGCATCATCGTCAATAGGGCGAGTCAAAAGTTAGTAGTAATTTCATCAAAATAGTGTGTAGAATCAGACAATATTTTTTTAATATTGCTGGCAAATTGGGTGCTTTGTGAAGGGCTTTTATCCAATGGCCTACCTTGCCCGATGGAAAGCTACCGCACGTTTACGCGGTTTACACCCCGATAAATCGGGCCGTAAACCGCTACGCTAAAGAGCACACCCACCGGGAGCCGCTGCATGGGGTGAGGCTACCCGGCCATACCTATATAGCTTTCTGTTACGATGGAATCAAGACAAGTCAAAGGGGCAGAGGCACCCGACCCTACAGGCCGGGCACCTCTGCCCCTTTGATTGTTTCGGCCCCGCCGAAACAAAGAGTTATATAGACACGAACGAGCAGCACCACACCATATAACGACCCCGGCGAGGGCGGGCTAATCTGGGATATGCACCATGATATCTTCTATCCGACATTCAAGCAGATTGCAAAGCATATTGACTGTGTGAGTGCTGATGTGACGGCCTTGCTTTAGGCTGTCAACCGTTCCCGCTGATACATTCATCTTTTTTCGCAACGTGTATGTTGTGATACTCTTTTTCTTCATTGTTTCCCATAGCGGCGCATAGCTTATCATCGCAGAATACCCCCTTGCATATCACAAGTATGCCTGATATACTGGGCATATAATATGCCCGATATTTCGGACATGCCAATGGGTATAGCAGGGAGTATAGTATGGACTTTCGCACTTCATACGAGCGATTGTATAGAGCAATAGGTCTCTACATAATGCGCAACGAAACAGAGCTTGAAAAGCTAAAACGGCTACAAGAAGAATTGGAAGAGCTGTATTTGGATAATGAGCGACCACCCATCACCCTTGCCCCAGACCCAGAGCCCGACCCCAAAAAAGAATGAGCCCCGCCAGCGGCGGGGCCTCACTATTTCATTTCCTGTTCAAGTGCTGCAAAATCCTCCACGCCGAAAAAGTCGGGCACTGATACGCCCAGCCCATCTAAAAGCAGCTTGATGGTGACTATATTGGTGGCCTTGCTCTTGCCGTCCAAGATGCTTTTAACCGTGCTGTATGCCACCCCGGAATCATAAGCCAGCCTATAGGCTGACACTTTTTTCTCTTTCATGCGCCGTTTTAACTGGCGAACCACGACACGCTGAATCCCTTTCGTCACGCTGATTACCCCCTTTTCTGGGATAATCATATCCTACGGCAAGCAGTCCGTTTTATAGGACGACAGAATGTTATAATAGTATTGACGAGCTCCCCAAAAGGCGCTATAATTGGCCGATTTTTGAGTGTGTCAAATCTTCCAAAGGTTAAGACGACAAAATATACCAACAACTTTTTTTCAAAAATGTGCAACCAAAGCACCCCCAACTGCAACCGTTATGTATGGAGCGAAAAAACCATACAGCAGAAAGGGGGCGGCACAGACGGATGAACGGCTGGAAACAGACCGGGAGCGGGTAGAAAATTATTTGATGGACTTGCTCATAGCTGCCGCGCTGGATGAAGAGGCGCAGCGCACCCGCCCCCCGGACACGGGGCCACCCCAGACGGAGGACAAACCCCGGCCACCGTGATTTATACAAACAAAATACAAAGATTGTACAAGTCGAGAGGATGTGTGTTTTTTGGAAAAGAAGATGATGGTTGAATGTGTAAAAAAGGCGAAACAAGGTGACAAATCAGCCTTTGAAACTTTGTACAAAGACTGTACAAAATTGGTACATTTTACTGCCCTTAAAATTCTGGGCCCCGCCCAAGAGCAGACCGCTGCCGACATAACACAGGAAACCTTTTTGGCGGCGTGGCAAAATATTGGAAAGGTAAAGGATGGGGCAGCGTTCCCGGCGTGGGTGAAACAGATTGCGGCCAACCTTACCGCACAGGAATTGCGCCGCAAAAAAGAAGTGCTACACCCCGGCGGTGAGGATGACGCGGTGAAGGACATTGCCGCCGATGCCGCAGCGGAACCCCACAGCGTGGCCGACAAAAAAAGTACACAGGCGATTGTGGCCGGGTTGATAGATAAGCTCCCAGCCGACCAGCGGGCCGTTGTTGTCATGTATTACTTTTCTGGCATGAAGGTCAAAGACATCTGCGCCGCCACCGGGCAACAAAGCACCGAGAGTGTGAAAAGCCAACTGCACCGGGCCCGTGGCAACTTGAAAGAGGCTGTTAAGGCTATCGAAAAGGCCGGGAACATCAAGCTACACAGCGTAGGCGGCGCGGCCATAAGTGCGGCACTGGCAGCAGAGGCAGCAAGCACCGCAGCCCCGGCCACCCTTTCCCTTACTACGGCGGGAACGGTGACAGCAGCAGCAAACACAGTGGCCACCAGCACTGCCGGGGCCGTGGGTGGTGTGAGTATCGCGGCAAAGGTGGTTGCTACCGTTCTCGTATGCGTGGGTGTTGCGGGTGGCAGCTTTGGAGCCTATGCCGCCGCCACAGCCGAAACCGTGACGCTGGAAAGCGTAACCATCACCGAGCCGGCCAGCCCCATCACCACCGGGGAATCCATGCAGCTTGATTATGCGGTGGGTGTGTCGGTAGATAAGAGCCAATACACCCTGCCCAGCGGCAAGGCTGTGGAGGGCATGAGCGACAAAGCGCGGGGGCAGATTGACGGTTTTGTGTATGAGTGGAGCAGCGATACCTCGGAGGTTGCCACCGTGGAGGGTGGCAACGTTACCGCCATCGGCAACGGCGTGGCCACCATTACCCTCACAGTAAGCCACGGCGAGAGCCAGCAGAGCGCCAGTATCACCGTTGAGGTTGTGACTTCTGTAAAGGACATTTCTATGCCCGCAGAACTCATTTTGAATCGAGGCGAGAGCGGGAGTGTGGCGGCCACCATCACCCCCAACACGGCCAGCAACACGGGTGTGGTGTACGAGAGCAGCGACCCGAATATTGCCAGTGTGGACGCAGCCGGGAACGTGGAGGGAATAACTGCCGGGGTTTGTCAGGTGAAGGCGAGCAGCGCCGAGAATCCCGCCATTTACGCGCTTTGTGAGGTCACTGTACATCAGCCCCCGGAATCTATCAGCCTATCAACAGAAGAAACACAGGTACAGGCGGGGCGTAGTGGCACACTGGAAATTACCATTACACCCGATTATGAGGAAATCACGGTAGACTTTGAAATCAACGCAGATAGCAGCGACACCAGTATATTGATGCTCAACCCGCAAGACAATATCGTGACCATCACAGGCGTAAAGCAGGGCACCGCCACTGTGACCGTGACCCTTTTGGTTGATGGTAAAGTGGTGGACACCGCCGAATGCCTTGTCACAGTCACAGCAGCCCCGCGCACAGGTGGTGGCACGGGGGGCTCTGGTGCGAACGGCAACGGCGGCACCGGGGGAAGTGGCGGCTCTGGTGGAGGAACAGACCCGGCACCGGGCGGCGGTGATGGGGGTGGTGGAGCACCCGCGCCATCAGCAGGTTTTAGCGCGTGGGATTGCGTAAGCGTGGCCGCCGAGTTTGCGGCAAGTTTCACCAACGTATCAAATTCGTCCACGGGTCAGAACCATGCCGGGTGGAGCTGCTCTATGTTCTCTTCACTCGCGGACGCGCAGGCCATGGTGCGCAGTCAATGTAGTTACTACGCAGGGATTGCAGCAACCGGCGTTTCTGCCAGCACGTTGCACTACTGGGTATCTGGGGACACGTTTTATGTGGGGCTGTCTTTTGCAGCAAACGACGACCACAACGGCCTCCCCGGCGGCGGTGCCTATTAAAAACAAGGAGTATCCAACAATGAAAAATACACGCACACTCGCGGCCCTTCTCGCCGCCCTTCTGATAGCAACCCTCACTTTCACAGCTTGCGGTGGGAACTCCAACAGCACCCCGGCCACCCAAACCCCAGCCAGCACCCCCAGCATGGCCCCATCGTCCGGCGAGACAGCGCCCACCGTCACCCCGCCCGATGATGCCCAAATCCTTCAAGACTTCATCGACAATTATTCCAAGGAGTATGATTTTTCAGAGGTTGAGGTTTTTGGGGCCTACGCCACGGACACAGGCATGACGGTGGAGGCTCGGTTTACAGGGCAAGAGCTTGTATATGACAGAGAGCCCTATTACCTCTATCTCGTTAATGCCGAGCTCTCATACAGTGGCAGCAATGGCAACTGGACATACAACGACATGCACGAATCCAAAAGAGAGCACAGGCTATCGCCTTTCGTTTTGGGGCTCATGGAGGGCTACCACGAGGCAGAAAAAGGGGCCGATTATTCCGGCTCACATACAAGCTACACAATCAGTAACATTGCGGAGGATGGGAGTAGTTTTACCATCACTAATTTTGTGTGGTACACCAATGTTTCAAGACCAAGAGACCCCCTCACCGTTGAAATCGCGGAAATCGAAATGGTAGCAGCAGAGCCGCGTTTTGGGGATATATCCAACGAGTTCATCTACTATCCGAGCGACTTTGACGACAATAGGTTTTCCCGCCTTGTCTCGGATGCCACAAACGGCGAATATCCCCGCTTTTTTGTACGTTTGACCCACATTCTGGGTAACTCTAATTTGGACATTCTATGCGCGTTGGAAAAATCCCAGCCCGACGGCATCCGTATCATGTTGGTTGAGAATTAGTAAGACAAGGCCCCGCCAGTGGCGGGGCCTCATTGCTGTATAATGGGGGTGTGGTTGGTGTTCCCCTCTGGGGGCTGGGTGCGGCGGTGAACCCCGAGCCCCCCCCGGTGGCTTTCGGTCAAGGACGCTAATATGGGGCCGGTGGCCCCATCGGTCAAGGGCACCACGGCCTTATTTGGGGGCCTATAGGCACATAGCAAAAGCAGCAAGGCTTTTGACCTTGCTGCTTTTCTGATTGGGTACTATAAGGCCCACGTTACAATGAATCCATTGTGTAGATAATGGGTGTTCTTATAATACTCGCTTGGCGGAGAAGAGGAGATTCGAACTCCTGCACGGCTTTAGACCGCCTACTCCCTTAGCAGGGGAGCCCCTTATAGCCACTTGGGTACTTCTCCATGTTCGCCCATCTTCCACTAACTTCCATTCAAGCCGCTGGAATTTGGGCACACATCTAGGACACACATCACGGGCAGTTGGAACATTGAAAACCTTGCAAATGCCCATTCTACAAGGCTTTGTGACGAAATACTCGGCTTTGGTGTAGCCCCCTAGCAGGGGCGCCTCTTATAGCCACTTGAGTACTTCTCCAGGCAAATAAAAACGGTAGGATATTCTGTTGTCTTCCACTATCTTCTTTTCAGAACTTTGGAAATTGGGCAGACATCTCGGGCAGACATTGCAGATGAAACAGTGAACTGGAAACGCGGAAACGCTAGAGAATCAAGGCTTTTCGCGTATGCACTGCCCGAAGATGTAGGCCCCTAGCAGGGGAGCCCCTTATAGCCACTTGGGTACTTCTCCAAGCTCAAATAACTGGTCTATTGCTATTATGTTTGTGCGTCCGGCCCGCCGGGAATTGGCAAGAGTGGCGGAGAGGGTGGGATTCGAACCCACGGCCCCTTGCGGAGACACCGGTTTTCAAGACCGGCTCCTTAAACCACTCGGACACCTCTCCACAGCCGATCAGAGAACGCCTAAATATAATAGCATACACCTATTTTTTTGTCAATCCGAATCGGCATGTGGCCGGTGAATACGCAGAAAATCCCCCGGACGGCGTCCGGGGGATTGGGGGAAGTCCGGTGGGACGTCAGGCCGTGGCAGCCTGGCGCCGCACGATTCGGAAATAGGTTTTGGCGGTGCGACGGTACACCAGCAGGTACACCAAGGCGTAGGCCAGCACGGTGAACAGCGTACTGAGCGCCAGCAGCGGGGTGTTTCGCACCCCGAAGAGCACCATGGCGCGGCTAACCGGGAAGAATGCCACCGCAATGTGCACCACCGCCACCACCAGCGGCAGGAAAAACACCGTCAGAATCTGCCCGTTGATGGTCTTGCGCACCTCACCCTCGCTCATGCCCACCTTTTGCAGAATCTCAAAACGCCCGGCGTCGTCATAGCCCTCGGACAGCTGCTTGTAGTAGATGATGAGGGCCGCGGCCAGCAGGAACAGTATCCCAAAATAGATGCCGAGGAACAGGAACCCGCCATTGGTGGCGTACCAGTTTACCCGGTTGCCCTCCCGGCTGAGGTACTGGAAATAGCCGTTCGTGCTGAGGCCGGCGATGAATGCCTCATAGCCCGAAAGGAACTGCGCCTTGGCCGCCTCGTCGCCCGAAAGGTTGAAGGTGAGGGCCCGCCGCATGACTGTCTCCGTGGGCCGCGCCTGCCGCACCGCCTCGGGCCGCGCCTCCAGCGCCCGCTCCACGGCGTCCATGTCTGGCAGTACCAGCAGGATGGTGCGCCCCAGATCGTCGGCCCCGCTTTTTTGCGTGCCCAGCTGGTCCAGATGGGTCACCCGGTAGGTAGTGCCGTCCAGGGTCAGCGTATCGCCGCTATAGCTCCCGCCGGTCACGAACAACAGGGCCTCGTCCCCGGCCAGGGTGGTGTTTTCACCCATGCTGGCGTTGTAGTCCTGCAAGGGCATTAGGCCGATCATCGTCATGCTGGAGATGCTGTCAAAATCGGCCACCGAGTTGAACGCGCCGCCGCTCTCGAGGGTGGTAAGGCTGCCGATGCGGTAATCCCAAAGGTCCGCCAGCTCGACCCCGGTGCCGACCGCCACCTGCCGCGCCCCGGTCAGCAGGGTGTCCGCGTCCTCCGCCACATCAAAGCTCAGCTCGTACTCGCTCGGATACTGGGTTTGCAACGAGTTCTCCGCCCCCACATACAGGCACACCGTGGCGGACACCGTCACCAACACCATGCAGGAGAGGATCCCGATGGTGGCGAGGCCGGCGGCGTTCTGCTTCATCCGGTAGATCAGGCCGGACACCGAGATGAAATGCCGCGGGGTGTAGTAATAGTTTTTGTTCCTGCGCAGCAGCTTGAGCAGGGCGATGCTGCCCGAGGTGAACAGGCAGAAGGTGCCGATGATGACGAGGAACACCGCCACCAGGAACATCATCAGCGCCTCGCTGGGCGAGCGGAAGTACAGCGCGATGAAGTACCCGCCGCCCAGGCACCCAAGGCCGATCAGGGTGAGCAGCCAGGAGGCCCTAGGCTCCTTCTCCCCCTGGCGGGCGCCGGACATCAGGTCAATGGGGTTGGCCAGCCGCACCTGCCGCAGGTTGGAAAGGAGGGCCAGCAGGAAAACCGCCCCAAAAAAGATGATGGTGATGACGATGGCCGAGTAGCTAACCGGCATGTCGACGGTCACCTCATACTGCACCAGCCGCAGCAGCACAAGGAACAGCAGCCGGCTGAGCAGTAGCCCCAAAAGCAGCCCCAGCACCAGCGCAGCGGCGGCGATCAGCAGGGTTTCGAAGAACATCACGATGCCGATGTTCTTCTTTTCCATGCCGAGGATGGAGTAGAGGCCAAGTTCCTTTTTGCGCCGTTTGGCGAGGAAGCTGTTGGTGTAGAAGATCAGCGCGCTGCAAAAGAGGGCCAGGATGATGGCGCCGATGGCGGTGAAGCTTTTAACGACGGATTCGCTGCGGATGCCGTCCAGCGCGCCGTTCAGGTTGATGGCCAGCATGGTGTAGAAGGTGAACACCGAGACCACGCAGGCCAGCAGGTAGGGCAGGTAGGTGCTTTTGTTGCGCCACAGGTTGCCCATGGCAAGCTTAGGGTAAAAACTCAGTTTGCGCATCTCACACCGCCTTGCCCGCGGCCCCGGCGGCGCTCACCGTCACCGCGTGGCCGATCTGCCGGTGGAAGTCGTCGTCCGAGGCGCCGCCCCGGTAAATCTGGTGGAACACCTCGCCGTCCCGGATGAACAGCACCCGCCCGGCCCGGCTGGCCGCCTTGGCGCTGTGGGTCACCATCAGAATGGTCTGGCCCTCCCGGTTCACCTCGGCCAGCAGCTTCAGCAGGGCGCCCGAGGCCTTGGAATCCAGCGCGCCGGTGGGTTCGTCCGCCAGCAGAATGTCCGGGTTTGTGATCAGCGCCCGGGCAGCGGCCACCCGCTGCTTCTGCCCGCCGGAAATCTCGTAGGGGAACTTCTTCAGGATATCCGCAATCGAGAGCTTCTGGGCCAGCGGCTCAAGCCGCGCCCGCATCTCTTCATACTTCTGGCGGCCGTCCAGCACCAGGGGCAGGTAGATGTTGTCCTCCACGCTGAAGTTATCCAGCAGGTTGAAATCCTGAAACACGAAGCCCAGGTGCTGGCGGCGGAAGGCGGCCAGCCGGCCCTCTTTGATGGTGCTCATCGGGGTGCCGCGCAGCAGCACCTCGCCGGCGGTGGGCTTATCGAGGGAGGCCAGGATGTTCAGCAGGGTGGTTTTGCCGCTGCCGCTCTCCCCCATGATGGCCACAAACTCGCCCTCCTCCACGGTGAAGCACACGTCGGTGAGGGCCTGCACCTTGTTGCCGCCGAAGCGGGTGGTGTAGATTTTTTTCAGATGGTTGACTTCAAGTACTGCCATGGGTCTCCTCCTTGGGCCATGATTGTTACGGCAAGCTTTTGAAGCGGACAGCCGGTGTTTCTCCACGCGGATGCGTTGCATATCCTTAGCCCTAGCCGCGCAGGGGTGCGAAGCACGAGCGATGGAAAATGCGAAGCATTTTATCGCGAACCCGCCGCCAACGGCGGTGGGAACTAAACACCGGCTGTCCGCTTCTTGTGCTATACCTATCATACCGCCCCGCCTGTCTCTTCCGCCATCGATTCACCTTACAAAATCCGCGCCCAAACTTACATTCGCGTCACTTTTGGTTTTGTGGGGCGTCATTCGTCGCCCAGCTCGGCCTGGGCCAGGTGCAGCAGCACCCGGGTGCCCTTGCCCGGTTCCGACTCGATCGAGATGCCAAAGCCGAGGCGGGTGAGGATGGCCCGGCACAGGTAGAGCCCGATGCCGGTGGAGCTGCGCTCGGTGCGGCCGGCGGCCCCAGTGAAGCCCCGCTCGAACACCCGGGGCAGGTCGGCCTCGGGAATGCCGATGCCGGTGTCGGCAATCACCAGGGTTTGGCCGTCGTCCTCGCTGGTCACCCGCACCGCGCCGGCCGGGGTGTATTTCAGGGCGTTGGTGTACAGCTGCTCCAGCACAAACACCATCCACTTCGAATCGGTGACCACGCTGCCCTGCACCTTCTCTATCGAAAAGGCCAGCTTCCGGTGGATAAACAGCGGGGCGCAGTTTTTGGCTGCCCGCCGGGCCAACTCCTCCAGCCCGCAGCGCTCCAGCGCCAAATCGCTGGTCAGGGAGGAAAGCCGCTGGTATTGCAGCACCATCTCCACGTACTGCTCGATGCGGAACAGCTCCTGGGCGACATCTGGAGACGCCCTGCCGGCGGATTCCTCCGCCTGCAGCAGCAGCCGCATCGCGGCAATCGGCGTTTTAATCTGATGCGCCCAGAGGGTGTAGTACTCCTCGGCGTCCCGGCGCACCAGCTCGTTTTGCTGCTCCAGCCTGGCCCGCTCGGCCTCGAGGCCGGCT
>JAJDIZ010000044.1 GCA_030266915.1 Ruminococcaceae bacterium OttesenSCG-928-D13
TCGTCGGACACCTCGCCCTTGCTGCGCTTCCAGATGGGCACCATGCTGTTGAGCACGCTTTGCTCGGTGACCGTTTCGTACTCGTCCTCGCTGCCAATTTTCTTGCGGGTTTTCTCCATGTCCATCTTGATGGGGTAGCGGACATAGTCGGAGTATTTCTTCACCAGCTGCTCGAGGCGATACTGCTCGAGGAACTCGCCATAGCGCTCGTCCTCGGTGTCCTCTTTCAGCACAAGGATGATGTCGGTGCCAACCGTCTCCCGCTCGGCGGCGGTGATGGAGTAGCCCTCCACCCCCTTGCTCTCCCATTTCCAGGCCTCGCCGGCGCCAAAGGCCCGGCTGATCACTGTCACCTTCTTGGCCACCATGAAGGCCGAGTAAAAGCCCACCCCGAACTGGCCGATGATGTCGATGTCCTCGGCGCCCTCATTCTCCTTGCGAAAGGCCAGGCTGCCGCTGTTGGCAATGATGCCAAGGTTGCCCTCGAGGCCGGCCTTGTCCATGCCCACGCCGTTGTCGCTGATGGTGAGGGTGCGGGCCTCCTTGTCCGGGGTGATGCGGATCTCGAATTCTTCCCGGGTCATGCCCACCGAATCGTCGGTGAGGGAGAGGAAATAGAGCTTGTCGATGGCGTCGGACGCGTTGCTGATAAGCTCTCGCAGGAAAATTTCCTTGTGGGTGTAGATGCTGTTGATCATCAGATCAAGCAGCCGCTTGGACTCAGCCTTGAACTGTTTCATGAATAGGTATGCCTCCCGTGGTCTTTTTTGCCGGTGCTGCCGGCCTCTTAGCAGTTGATATCATAGAGTGCTAAATGTATTGTAGACCTTTTCTGAGTGGATTTCAAGGGGCTTTGAGCTTTTTTTGCAAAAAACAAAATCGGGCTTTTGATGGTTGATTTTAGCAGATGCCACCGATACAATAGGGTGGAAGAGGAAAAGCGCGCGGGCCCTGCGGCCGCGCCGGAAAAAAGGAGAGCCAAGATGAAAGTTTTGCTGGTTAACGGAAGCCCCCATGAGAAGGGCAGCACCTACACCGCCCTGAGCGAGGTGGCCAAAACACTGAACGCCGAAGGGGTGGACACCGAGTTTTTCTGGATTGGTACCGGGCCCCAGCGGGGTTGTATCGGGTGCGAAAAGTGCTCTGAGCTGGATCAGTGTGTGTTCGACGATGACAAGGCCAACCGGCTGCTGGAGGCGATGCGCGAGGCCGACGGCTTTGTGCTGGGCTCGCCGGTGTACTTTGCCGGGCCAAACGGGGCGCTGTGCGCCATGCTGGATCGGGCGTTCTACGCCGGACGGAAAAGCTTCGAGGGCAAGGTGGCAAGCGCGATGGTCAACTGCCGGCGGGCAGGGGCCACGGCGGCGCTGGACCGGCTGTTCAAGTATCTCACCTATGGCCGGCTGACGGTGGCCACCTCCCAGTATTGGAATATGACCCACGGCAACAGCGCCGAGGAGGTTGTGCAGGATGCCGAAGGCATGCAGATTATGCGGACGCTGGGCACCGACATGGCCTTTTTGCTGAAGGCCACCCAGGGCGAAGCCCTGCCCCCGCGGGAAAACCAGGTGTGGACAAACTTCATCCGTTAACATGCCGTCCGAAGGGCTGATCAAAAGCGCAACGCAAAAGAACCCCGAATAGGGGTTCTTTTTGCTGTTAGCTGTGGTTGTTTCGGTGATCGGCGCGGGCCCTCATTCACGGCTGACAACGCGCGGCCCGCCGGGCACCGGGGGCGCCGCCCAGGCGCCGGCGGCCTGGGGCTTTGCGGCCTTGGCGGCATGTTCGGCCTCGGCCCGGGTGGTAAACAGCCCAAACACGGCCGCGCCGCTGCCGGTCATCATTGAGGCGAGGGCACCGTGGCTGTCGAAAAGCCGGCGCAGGGCGTCGGTTTGGTGGTCTTTGTTGGCGTGCTCCAACATGTTTTGCATCCGGGGCGCCAGGGCGGCCAGGTCCCCGGCTTCGATGGCGGCGCAGGCGGCGTCCAGGTCGGGGACCACCGGGCTGCCCTGCTCGTCGAACCGCCGGTAGGCCTCGGGGGTGGAGACCCCGCTCCCCCGTGGCATGGCGATGGCAAACCAACAACTCGCAAGCGGGTTCAGGAGCTGGAGGTCCACCCCGGTGCCGGTGGCCCGGGCGGTGCCGCCCATCAGAGAGAAGGGCACGTCGGCCCCGATGGTGGCCCCGATTTTGCAGAGCGCGTCAAGGCTGAGCCGGGCGCCGTACAGCGCGTTCAAGCCCACCAGAACCCCGGCAGCATCGGCGCTGCCGCCGGCCATTCCGGCCCGGGTGGGTATTTTTTTGTGCACGGTGATGTCGGCCCCGGCCAGCAGGCCGGTCTCATAAAAAAAGGCTTTGGCGGCTTTGGTGGCGGTGTTTTTCTCGCCGGCGGCCACCAGGCTTTTGGGCAGCCGCAGGGAATAGCCGGCGCTGCGCACCACCTCGATGCGCTCCCACAGGCCCACCGCCTGCATCACCATGTCCACCGTGTGGTAGCCGTTTTCGGCAAGGCCTGTCACCGCCAGGGCAAGGTTCAGCTTGGCCGGGGCCTCTACCACCACTTTGTTCATTGTATCACCATTTTGTTATCTGTTTCAGCGGGCGGACAGCTATAGCTTAAACAGCGGGTTGCGGCGTACGCCGATGGCGTGCACCGGGCAGATTTCGTGGCAGCAAAAGCAGTGGATGCAATTTTTGGGGCTGATCTTCGCCTTCCTGTTGTCAATCGCAATCACTTTTTGGGGGCAAATCTCCGCGCATTTTCCGCAGCCGATGCAGGCGGGCTTCGATATCACGGGCTTCGGGGACGCCCACCGGGCGATGGCGGGCATCAGCGGCCGCAGGAAGCCGGGCAGGTTGCTGCCAAAATCCACCCGGCCGGAATAGCTGCGGGGCGGGATGAAGCCTTCGAAGGGGGCAGTTGCGGGTGCTTCGCCCAGCAGCAGGGCCGGGTCGAAGCGTTCAGCGCACAGGCCCCGGCGGTGGGCCTCGGCCAAAAAGGGGACGCTCATGCCGTCCAGCCGCATGTAGTGGCAGATGGTTAGGTCGATGCTGTAGGGGTCCTCCCCGCCCAGCAGCAGGTTGCAGACCCGGGGCGTGCCGCTGCCCGGGCCGTCCCCCTCCATCGCCAGAACGCCGTCCACGATGGTCATCGAGGGCTGCACCGTCTCGCACAGGTCCACCAGCATGCTTGCAAAGTCGGCCCGCTCGGGAAAGCGCATGTGGAACTCGGCCTTTTGCAGCCCCGGCACCAGCCCGAACAGGTTCTTCACCGCGCCGGACATCACCATCAGCACATGGGTTTTCAGCTTGGGCAGGTTGATGATGAAATCCGCCTCGGCCACCGGCCTCAGCAGGGTGAATTGGCGCACCAGTTTGCCACCACAGGCGGTTTCGACGCCCTCGCTGCCCACCCAGGCCTCGGCCCCGGTTTCGGCGCACACGGCGGCCACCCCGCAGCTCTCGTATATCCCCCGCATGGCCCCGGCCGACCAGGGCCCGCCCGGGGAATCCGCAACGGTGATGCGGCCGACACCCCGCCGCTTCAGCGCCAGAATGACGGCCCGCAGCACGTCGGGGTGGGTGGTCACCGCCGCCTCGGGCGGGTTCTTGCTCAGCAGGTTCGGCTTGATGAGCACCCGGCTTTGCGCGCCCAGCCCGCCAGCGGCCGGAACCTGCTCAAAGAGCCGTTCCACGGCTATGTTGATCGCATCGCTGTTGCCATAGCCGGCTGTTTGCGCAAATACACGAGCATCCATTTAAAGTTTCCTTTACCCCCGCACCTTCGCGAGGAACTCCGCCGTGCGGTTCATCGCCTCGGTCAGGTGCTCCAGCGAATAGGCGTAGCTGATGCGCACAAAGCCCTCGCCGGAATCGCCAAAGGCCGTGCCGGGCACCATCGCCACTTTGTGCTCCATCAGCAGGCGCTCGCAGAAGGTGCCGCTGTCCAGGCCGGTGGAGCGGATGTCCGGGAACACATAAAACGCGCCCTCGGGCTCGAAGCAGGGCAGCTCCAGCTCCTTGAAACGCTGCATCAGGAACTTGCGGCGCCGGTCATACTCCGCCCGCATGGCCGCCACCTCGTCATCGCAGTCCCGCAGGGCCACGATGGCAGCATACTGGGCCATTGTGGGGGCGCACATGATGGCCGCCTGGTGGATGCGGTTGACCGCGGTCATCACTTCCCGCGGGCCGCAGGCGTAGCCCAGGCGCCAGCCGGTCATGGCGTAGGTTTTGGAGAAGCCGTTCACCACCACGGTGCGCTCGGCCATGCCGGGCAGGCTGGCAATGCTCACATGGGGCGTGCCGCCATAGGTCAGCTCGGCGTAAATCTCGTCGCTCAGTACCGTGATGTTGGTGTCCCGCAGAATCTCGGCGATCGGCTCGAGGTGCTCGCGGCGCATCACCCCGCCGGTGGGGTTGCAGGGGTAGGGGAACACCAGCACCTTGGTTTTGGGGGTGATGGCGGCCTTCAGCTCCTCCGGGGTCAGCCGGAAGCCGTTCTCGTTTTTCAGCGGGATCGGCACAGGCACCCCGCCAATCAGCGTGGTGATGGGGTGGTAGCACACGAAGCTCGGCTCGGGAATCAGCACCTCGTCGCCGGGGTTCACCAGAGCGCGCAGGGTGGCGTCAATGGCCTCGCTGCCCCCCACCGTGATCACAATCTCGCCGGCCGGGTCGTAGTTCAGCTCAAATTTCTTCATGTAGCCGGCAATTTCCTGCCGTAGCTCGATCATGCCGGCGTTGGAGGTGTAGAAGGTGCGCCCCTCCTCAAGGCTTTTGATGCCCGCCTTGCGGATCGGCAGCGGGGTGTCGAAATCCGGCTCCCCCACCCCAAGGGTGATCACGTCGTCCATCTCGGCAGCGATATCGAAAAATTTACGGATGCCCGAGGGCCGCATGTCCCGCGCGCCGTTTGAAATCAGCTTTGAATAGTCCATAACATCTTCCCTTCATTCTTTTTGTGTCGCGAACTGTACTTCTCGCGCGGGCAGTTGTGCGACGGCCGCGCCCGAATTTTATCCCATTATACAGAACTCGCGATGGAATGTAAACCGTGTGGGACGGTCGCCCCTTCCATAAAACCGTGCGCTTTGCTATAATATTACAGTTAAGGGAAAGAAAACAGGGAACGGAGGAAGCGCATGCAGGCAGTGATAACGGTGGTGGGCAGCGACAAGGTGGGCATTCTGGCAAAAGTGAGCACAATCTGCGCCGAGCACGGGGTGAATATCGAGGAGGTGACCCAGTCGATTCTGCGCGGTACCTTTGCGATGATCATGCTGTGCACCCTGCCCCAGGATGGGGTGGCTTTTTCCACCCTGGCCGAAGAATTGCGCGCCGGCGGACAGGAACTGGGCGTGGACGTGAACATCACCCGGCAGGACATCTACGATGTCATGCACAACATTTGACGGGCGGGTGACGAGATGATCAACACGGGCAACATTATCGAGACCATCCGGATGTTCAACGATGAAAACCTGGACGTGCGCACCGTCACGATGGGCATCAGCCTGTTGGACTGCGCCGACCCCGACCCGGCGGCCGCCTGCCGGAAGATATACGAGAAGATTGTGCGCCGGGCCAAGTACCTGGTGCCGGTGTGTGAGGCCATCACGGCTGAGTATGGCATCCCGATTGTGAACAAGCGCATCTCGGTGACGCCGATTGCGATGCTGCTGGCGGCCTGCCCGGACGGCGACCCGGTGGAATTTGCCAAAACGCTGGACCGGGCGGCCGAGGCGGTGGGGGTTAACTTCATCGGCGGCTTTTCGGCCCTGGTGAACAAGGGCTTCTCCGCCGGGGACGAGCGGCTGATAGCGGCTATTCCCGAGGCACTGGCCCAAACCGAGCGGGTGTGCTCCTCGGTGAACGCCGGCAGCACCAAGAGCGGCATCAACATGGACGCCGTGGCGATGCTGGGGCCGGTGATCCGCCGCGCGGCCGAGCTGACGGCCGACCGCAACTGCGTGGGGGCGGCCAAGCTGGTGGTGTTCTGCAACGCGCCGGACGACAACCCCTTCATGGCCGGGGCATTCCATGGCCCGGGCGAGCCGGATTGCGTGATCAACGTGGGGGTCTCCGGCCCCGGCGCGGTGCGCAGCGCCCTGCAAAAGCACGCCAAAGGGGCGGACATTGCCGGGGTGGCCGAGACCATCAAGAAGACGGCCTTCAAGATCACCCGGATGGGCCAGCTGGTGGGCGAGCTTGCCGGCAAAGCCCTGCAGGTGCCCTTTGGCATCGTGGACCTGTCCCTTGCGCCCACCCCGGCCATTGGGGACAGCGTGGCCGACGTGCTGGAGGAGATGGGCCTTGAGAGCGTGGGCGGCTACGGCACCACGGCGGCCCTGGCCCTGTTGAACGACGCGGTGAAGAAGGGCGGGGTGATGGCCTCGGGCCTGGTGGGCGGCCTCTCGGGCGCCTTCATCCCGGTGAGTGAGGACGCGGGGATGATCGCCGCCGCCGAGCGGGGCGACCTGACCCTTGAAAAGCTGGAGGCCATGACGGCGGTGTGCAGCGTGGGCCTCGACATGATTGTGGTGCCGGGGGACACCCCGGCCGAGGTGCTGAGCGCGATGATCGCGGACGAAGCGGCCATCGGCATGGTGAACAGCAAAACCACCGCCGTGCGGGTGATCCCGGCCATCGGCAAGCAGGTGGGGGACCGGCTCGACTTCGGCGGCCTGCTGGGCTACGGCCCGGTAATGCCGGTGAACACCGCCTCCCCGGCGGCCTTCATCGCCCGGGGCGGGCGCATCCCGGCGCCCCTGCAGGCCTTGAAAAACTGACAGGCCAAGACCAGGTCAAGACCAGGTCAAGACCAGGTCAAGACCAGGTCAAGACCTTGAGGGCGCTGCCCTCAAACACCCGCAAGGGGACGCGTCCCCTTGACCCCGTCTTAACGGGCAAGGTCAAGGGCGCATCAAACATGCGTTTGATGCTGTTTTTCTTGGCACTTCGCCAGCCGGGCGCTACAAAAAAACATACGGCAAACGTATGTTTGCCGTGCCCTTTAGTAAAAGTTTTTGTGTTACTTTTTACAAAAAGTAACGGAGGTTTTGACCTTGAGAATAGGGAAGCTACAATGCTGATCGGTACCACCAGCCCTTTGGGGTCGCGGAAGGACTACCTGTTTGTGGCGGTGATGAGCCGCTTTGAGGGTCAGCTTCTGCTTAGCAGGCATGCCGAGCGGCAGACCTGGGAGACCCAGGGTGGGCACATCGAGCCGGGGGAGACGCCGCTGGCCGCCGCAAAGCGGGAGCTTTACGAGGAATCCGGCGCGGTGGATTTTGCGATCACCCCGGTGTGCGACTACAGCGCCGCCGGCACCCACGGGATATTCTTTTTTGCCGAGATTGCCCGCCTGGGGCCACTGCCTGAAAGCGAGATGGCCGAGACGCGGCGCTTTGCCGCCCTGCCGCCTGCGGCAGAGCTTACCTACCCCGGTATTACGCCGGTGCTGTTTGAGAAAGTGCGCGACCGGTTTGATATCTGATTTTTCGGACGAGGAAAGCAAAAACCGGCGGAGGCTGGCTCCGCCGGTTGGGCTGATATCAATTGTGTAATTTGCGCAAACGGAACGATCAGTCGATGCTCTCCACGTCGGCGGCCTTGCCGGCGGTGGTCAGGGTCAGGGTGTCCCGGGCGATCATCAGCTCTTCGTTCGTCGGAATCACCAGCGCACGCACCCGGCTTTCGTCGGTGGCAAAGTCGAACTCGCCGCTGCCCTTCTGGTTCTTCTCGTCGTCGTACAGCAGGCCGCAGTACTCCAGGCCGCGGCAGGTGTACTTGCGCACCCGGCGGCTGTTCTCGCCGATGCCGCCGGTGAACACCACGCAGTCCAGCCCGTTCATCGCGGCGGAGTAGGCGCCGATGTTCTTCTTGATTTCGTAGAACAGCATGCTGTGCACCAGGGCGGCCCGCTCGTGGCCCGCGATGGCGGCCTTCTCGATGTCCCGGTTGTCGCTGGACAGGCCCGAAACCCCCAGCATGCCGGACTTCTTGTTCAGCAGGTCGTTCACCTCTTTGGAGGAGAGGTTGTCCACGTCCTGGATGTAGGTGACCACGCTGGGGTCGATGTCGCCGCAGCGGGTGCCCATCAGGATGCCGGCCAGCGGGGTGAGGCCCATGGTGGTGTCGATGCTCTTGCCCTTGTCCACCGCGCACATCGAGCTGCCGTTGCCCAGATGGCAGGTGACGATCTTCAGGTCCTCCACATCCTTGCCGAGGAACTTTGCGGCCTGGCGGCTGACGTACTTGTGGCTGGTGCCGTGGAAGCCGTAGCGGCGCACGCTGTGCTTCTCGTAATACTCGTAGGGAACCGGGTAGATGTAGGCCGTGGGCGGCATGGTCTGGTGGAAGGCCGTGTCAAACACAGCCACCTGGGGCACATCCATGCCGAACACCTTCTGGGCGCTGCGAATGCCCACCACCTGGGGCGGGTTGTGCAGCGGGGCCAGGCTGGACAGCTCGTCGATGGTGCTGATCACCTCTTCGCTGATGACAACGCTGTCTTTGAACTTTTCGCCGCCATGCACCACCCGGTGGCCAATGGCGTTGATCTCTGCCTTGTCCTTCAGTACGGCGCCCTCGCCCTCGGTCATCAGGTCCAGCATCTTGGCAAAGGCCTCGGCATGGGTGGGCATGTCGATGGTGATCTCCCAGGCGTTCCCGTTGGCCTTGTGCACCACGGTACCGCCGTCGATGCCAATGCGCTCGCACAGGCCTTTGCACATCACAGCCTCGGTGTCCATGTCGATCAGTTGGTACTTCAGCGACGAAGAACCACAGTTGATTACCAGAATTTTCATCCAGTTCTTCCTTCCTGCTACACAGCAATGTTATTGACCATCATTTTTCCCTATTGTACTTAACCAGAACCATTATATAATAGTAAAATGGACTTTTCAAGGCAATTAAGGGGCCGGAGCAGCCTTATTTTGCGGTTACTGGAGGCACAGCATGGACCAGGTCATCGGGTATGAACACAGCCGGCCCTTCGTGGAGGTGCCGCCGCCTCCGAAGGGGCTGGCGAAGCATCCGCTTTGCGCCGGCATTGTGACGGAGTACAACCCCTTCCACAGCGGCCACGAGTGGATGATCCGCCAGCTGCGGGCCGGTGGGATACACACCGTGGTGTGCGTGATGAGCGGGCCCTTTGTGCAGCGGGCCGAGGCGGGCATTCTGCCCACCCACCTGCGGGCAAGGGCGGCCCTGGCCGGCGGGGCGGACCTGGTGCTGCGGCTGCCGGTGTCCTGGGCCGTGGCCAGCGCCGAAACCTTTGCCCGGGGGGCGGTTGGGCTTTTAAGCGCCCTGGGCTGCGTGGACGTGCTGGCCTTCGGGGCCGAGTGCGAGGACACAAACCGGCTGGAGGCCCTGGCCGGGATGCTGCTTGCGCCCGAATTTGTGCCGGTGCTGAAAAGCGAGCTGGCGAAGGGGGTCTCCTTCGCGGCGGCCCGGGCGGCGGCGGCCGAGCGGCTGATGCCCGGCGCGGCAGAGCTGCTGGACACCCCGAACAACATCCTGGCCGTGGAGTATATCAAGGCGCTGCTGGGCGTGGTGCCCGATGTGCTGCGGAGCAAAATGGACGAATCGGTGCGCTTTCGGGTGGTGAACGGCCTGTATGGCAACAGCAGCGAGATGGACCGGCTGTTCCCGCTGCCGGTTCCGCTGGCCCTGCCCCGGGTAGGCACCCGGCACGACGGCCCGCCCGCCGAGGGCTTTGCCAGCGCCAGCTGGCTGCGCAGGGTTGCCGGACGGGATGGGGTGGAGGCCTGGGCGCCCTATGTGCCCGAGGCCTGCATGAAGCTGTACCGCCAGGCCGAGGCCCAGGGCGCGGTGCTGGACTATGGCCGCTACGAGGTTGCCCTGCTGAGCCGGCTGAAGGCCATGCGGGCCCAGGACTTTGCGCGCCACACCGGCGCCGGGGAGGGGCTTGAGAACCGGCTGGCCGACGCGGTGCAAAAGGCCACCGGCCTCGAGCAGATGTACGATTTGGCCAAGACCAAGCGCTTTGCCCACAGCCGGGTGCGCCGGCTGGCCCTCTCGGCGGCGCTGGGGCTGCCCCAAATGCCCGGGGTGATTCCGCCCTTCGCCCAGGTGCTGGGAGCCAGTGGGAAGGGCCTCGCGCTGCTGAAACGCATCAAGCAGAATGGGATGGTGCCGGTGTCCACCTCGCTGGCAAAGCTGGCCAAAACCGGCGGCGAGGCCGAGGGCGTGGTGCGCATCGAGGCCAGGGCCGAGGACCTGCACGCCATGTGGCTGAAAAGCCCCCAGCCCGGCGGCGGGGCCTACACCCACCCGGCGGCGATGCTGGTGAAGGACAGGTAGGATGAAGGGCCTTGGGGCTGCCGGTGTCCGGCGCCCCCTGCCGGGACAATCCCTGCGGCAAAAAGTTACCCGATAGGAGCCTGATTTGAAGACAAAGCAGAAACCGGGCCGGCGCCAGTGGCTGGCGGTGTGGGCGGCGGTGGCGCTGCTGGCCGCCCTCAGCATTTTTTTGCGCGCGGGCGCCGGCGACCGAAAGCTGTACATCAACGAGGACGCCACCTGGCACGTGCTGCACACCATGGACAGCTACGACGGCATCCCGGCCGCCGAGCACCTCTGCCTGCCGCTGGTGACCGAGAACGACGACGCCCGGGGCATCGTGTGGGGGGCCACCGTGCCGGACAAAGACGGGCTTTTCTACTACACCAGCTTCTGGCCGCTGGGCTTTCTGGCGCCCTACCTGTTTGCAAATATCACCGGCTTGCCCCACCTGCCGGGTACGCTGTTCGCCTTCAACGCGGTGCTGTATGTGGCGGGCGCGGTGCTGCTGGCTCTGGCGATGGCCCGGCTGTTCCGGGACCGGCTCAACCCTGCCCTGGCTACCTTCTGCGCGGCCGGGCTGTATCTTTTCCAGCCCGAGATATTGCAGAGCCAGGGCTGGGTGTACTGGCACCACGGCCTCAATCAGGTGCTGCTGCTGGCCCAGTTTTACTGCTTTGCCTGCTTTGATAAGCGGGTCGGCAAAATTGGCTTTTTTGTGCTCTGCCTGCTCACCCCGCTGGCCGAGTACACCGGCTTTGTGGCAAACGCCGGCTACTGCCTTGCGCTGGTCTGCCTCGGCCCGCCCCAGTTCTGGGGGATGAGGGGCACGCGCAAAAAGGCGTCCTTTGCCAAAAGCCGCCTGCTGCCGGCCCTTGGCGCCGGGCTGCTCACGGTGGCGGCCGGGGCGGGCACCCTTTGGCACTACACCCGCAAGCTGCCTTTCAAGCAGGTGTGGCGGGCGATGTTCCAAAGCTACGAGGCCCGGGGCGACGCCGAACAGGGGCCGCTTTTGCAGCTGGCCGTGATGTACTTCCGCTCCTTCCGCTGGCTGTGGCTGATTCTGGCCCTGCTGGCGGTGGCCGTGCTGGTGCTGCCCGGCGCCCGCCGGGCGCTGCCGGGTGTCTTCAAGGCCTGCTGGAAATGGCTGCTGCTGGCCGTCTTCCCGCTGCTGGAGAACCTGATTCTGCGCCAGCACACCATGGAGTACAGCTACGCCCGGATGAAGGGCATCCTGCCACTGGCAGTGCTGTTTTTGATGCTGGCCGCCTGCCTGTGGCAGGCCGAGAGTTTTAAGCGGACGGGTGACAAGAAGCCCAACTGGCAGCGGGCTGTGGCCGGGGCGCTGGCCGCCCTCACGCTGCTGGGTGGGGCGGCGGGGCTGGCCCAGTATCTGGCCGTGCCCAACCGCTATGTTGAGGTGATCGACTACAAGGACGAAAACGCCGCCCTGGCCGCCCAGGTGCTGGCCGCCTATCCCCGGGATGAGAGTTTTTACGGCTTCAATCTGCCCACCCGGGGCTACACGAATCACCTCTGGGCCGGCGGGGTGATGGAGCTGTGCAAGGCGGAGGACACCCTGGCCGAGGCCCAGGCCCGGGGCAAGGCCTACGCGGTGCAGCTGGCCGGCGAGTGGGCCACCAGCAACACTTACCGCTTCACCGGGGCGGTGGTGTACGACGCGCAAAGCGGCGCGGTGCTGGCCGAATTTTTTGCCTGATATCCCGGCTTGATATCTCAATAACGAAGTGGTACAATTAATTTTGGTAGCCTAATGGCGCGGCGCAGTCTGATGAACCTCGTCGCGGCCTGCACATAGCTATTCAATGTCAATCTCAATTATTGAGGGAAAGGTGGACTAAATGGCTGAATTGACGACCAACAAGCAAGTTCTGGACTGGGTTGAGGAAGTGCGCGCCCTGTGCAAACCCGACAAGGTGGTCTGGATCGACGGCAGTGATGAACAGCTGGAAGCTTTGAAGCAGGAGGCCTTCGCCAGCGGCGAGATGACCGAGCTGAACCAGGAGAAGCTGCCCGGCTGCATGTGGCACCACACCGCCAAAAACGACGTGGCCCGCGTGGAGAACCGCACCTTCATCTGCACCGGCAAGAAAGAGGACGCCGGCCCCACCAATAACTGGATGGACCCCGAGGAGATGAAGCAGAAGCTGCGCCCGCTGTATGACGGCGCCATGGCGGGCCGCACGATGTACGTCATCCCCTACTGCATGGGCCCCATCGGCAGCCCGTTCAGCAAGGTTGGCCTCGAGACCACCGACAGCATCTACGTGGTGCTGAACATGGACATCATGGCCCGCATCGGGGTGAAAGCCCTTGAGCAGCTGGGCGATTCCAACGACTTTGTGCGCGGCATGCACGCCAAGGCCAACATCGACGAGGAGAACCGCTACATCGTTCAGTTCCCCGAAGATAACGCCATCTGGAGCGTCAACTCCGGCTACGGCGGCAACGTGCTGCTGGGCAAGAAGTGCTTCGCGCTGCGCATCGCCAGCTACCAGGGCTGGAAAGAGGGCTGGATGGCCGAGCACATGCTGATCCTTGGCATCGAGAGCCCCGACGGTCAGATCGACTACGTCACCGGCGCCTTCCCCAGCGCCTGCGGCAAAACCAACCTGGCCATGCTGATCCCGCCCGAAATCTACAAAAAGCAGGGCTACAAGGTGTGGACCGTGGGCGATGACATCGCCTGGATGCACATCGGCCCGGACGGGCGGCTCTACGCCATCAACCCCGAGGCCGGCTTCTTCGGCGTGGCCCCCGGCACCAACGCCAAGTCCAACTTCAACGCCCTCGAGAGCACCCGCAAGAAAACCATCTTCACCAACGTGGTGCTGAACAAGGACGACATGACCGTGTGGTGGGAAGGGCTGGACAAAAACCCGCCCGAGAACGCCATCGACTGGCTGGGCCAGCCCTGGAACGGCAAAACCAGCACCGAGAAGGGCGCCCACCCCAACAGCCGCTTCACCGCTCCGGCGGCCAACTGCCCCTGCATCTCCAGCGAGTTTGAAAACCCGGCCGGCGTGCCCATCACCGCCATGATCTTCGGCGGCCGCCGCGCCAAGACTGCCCCGCTGGTGTACCAGAGTTTCGACTGGAAGCACGGCGTGTTCGTCGGCTCCATCATGGCTTCCGAGACCACTGCCGCCGCCGCCGGCGCCGTGGGCGTTGTGCGCCGCGACCCGATGGCCATGCTGCCCTTCTGCGGCTACAACATGGGCGATTACTGGCAGCACTGGCTCAACATGGGCGAGAAGCTGGGCGACAAGGCCCCGAAGATCTTCAACGTCAACTGGTTCCGCACCGATGACGAAGGCCACTTCATCTGGCCGGGCTTTGGCGACAACATGCGCGCTTTGATGTGGATTCTGGGCCGCTGCAAGGGCACCATGGAGGCCGACGAGACCCCGATTGGCTACCTGCCCCGCGCCGAGGACATCAACATCGAGGGCCTGTCCGACGTGACCATCGACACCGTGCGTGGTCTTTTGAGCGTGGACAAGGACCTGTGGATGGAAGACGCCGCCGGCGTGGAAGAGCTCTACGCCAAGTTTGGCGACCGCCTGCCTGCCGAGATGCGCAGCCAGCTGGATGCCCAGAAGGCCCGCCTGTCCAAGTAATTTCGTTTGCCATAGAGCCGCCGTGCATTTCGATGTTCGGCGGCTCTATTGACAATAACCGACCAACCCCACCCATTACCAAACACAACAGGGAGGTATGAAGAATGGATTTGAAAGGTTCGCAAACCGAGAAAAACCTGCAAACTGCCTTTGCGGGTGAGGCGCAGGCCCATGTGAAGTACATGTACTACGCATCCCAGGCCAAGAAGGACGGTTATGTCCAGATTCAGAACTACTACGAAGAGACCGCCCGCAACGAGAAGGAGCACGCCAAGCTCTGGTTCAAGGCGCTGCACGGCGGGGCTGTGCCCGACACCGTGACCAACCTTGCGGACGCCGCCGCCGGCGAGCACTACGAGTGGACCGACATGTACGCCAACATGGCCAAAACCGCCTACGAGGAGGGCTTCACCGCCATTGCCAAGCAGATGGAGGGGGTTGCGGCCATTGAGAAGCGCCACGAGGAGCGGTACCTGGCCCTGAAAAAGAACATCGACGAGGGCAAGGTGTTTGACCGCCCGGAGGAGCATGTCTGGATCTGCGACAACTGCGGCCACATCCACACCGGCCCCAAGGCTCTGCAGGAGTGCCCGGTCTGCCACCACGCCCAGGCCTACTTCAAGTTCTTTGTGATCGATTACTAGGCCCTGCCGCGTATTGACGCAAAAAACTCCGCCTAATGGCGGAGTTTTTATTGTGATGCTTGGGTGGGTCAGATGGTGAAGCCGCTTTTGGCGGAGGCCCAGTGGGTCTCGGTCAGGTAGCGGAACAGGTCGCCCGGGTCCCGCTGCTCAAACAGGGAGACGATGTGCCGGTGCTCGTTGTTTAGCTCGGCGTACAGGGCGAAAAGGCTGTCCTGGTCCTCCCCGGTGAACACCTGGGGCACCAAGCCGCTCTCGAGGGTGTCGAGGAACTGCAAAATCACGTCGTTGCCGCAAGCCTTGCGGTAGATGTGGTGGAAGCTCTGCTGCAGGGTGCAATAATCCTGAATATTGCGGTATTTGATCGCCACATCGATTTTTTCGATACACTCCTGCAAAGCGGCCATCACCTGGGGCGCCAGCTGCCCAAGGGCGCAAACCGCGGTGTAGGCGTCCAGGGCGGCAACAGCCTCGTAGATGTCGCCCTTTTCCTTCTCGCTCACCTTCTTGATGGCGAAGCCCTTGCGCGGGGTGTACTCCAGCAGGCCCTCGGTGTGCAGCTGCATCAGCGCCTCCCGGGCCGGTGTGCGGGAAACCCCCAGCCGGTCGGCCACGCTCTGCTCGCTGATGCGGTCCCCCGGAGAGAAGCTACCGTCATTCACCCCGTCGGAGATATACCGGCGAACGTAATCCCGCAGAGAGTCGTACTTCTTCATTGAGACAGCCTCCCAGAATGTATACTGTGAACTTATGATAGCACCAAAATTCAGCAGGGTGCAAGCTAAAGCGACGTAAACGGCGTCAAAACAGCGCAAACGAACGTGCGGGGTACTGTATTCGGGGGTATAATTGAAGAAGCTGTCGTGGCGGTTGACGTCGATCGATGGCTGGTGGTATATTGTATATATTGCTGTGCAAAAGGCAGGTTAGGAGGCAAACTGTGGCAAAACCGGCGATGGGCAAGACCGCCTACACCGGCCTTGTGATTCTGGAGAGCATTCTGTGGGGCGTGGGGAACCCGGTTTTGAAAATCGGGATGGAGTACCTGACGCCTTTTTGGTGCCTGACCCTGCGCTTTTTTCTGGCGTTCATTTTGTTCGCCATTTTCTTTGGGCGCAAGGCGCTGGCGCAGGTGAACCGGAGCAACGTGGTGGGCATTGTGGTATCGGCTGTTTTCAACGCCGGGGCCTATATTTTCAGCGCCTTCGCGCTGCTCTACACCTCGGCTACCATTGCCGGGTTCCTGATGAGCCTGGCGGTGTTGTTCACCCCGTTTTTGTCCCTGGTCTTCATCCGGCAGCCGCTGGACTGGCGCCTTGTGCCGATCATCGGCGTGGTGGTGGTGGGGATGTATTTCCTGTGCGGCGGCGGGGAGTTTGTGTTTGGCTGGGGCGAGTTCATGGGGGTGCTTGGCTCCCTGTCCTTCGCCTGCGGGCTGGTCACCACCTCGCGGCTGGTGGGGAACATTGGGCCCACGGCCATGTCCTGCATGCAGGTGGGGGTGATGACGGTTTGCTGCCTGATTCCGGCGCTGCTCACCGAGGATTGGCACGTACTGCTGAACACCCCGGCCCGGGGCTGGGCCGCTATTTTGTACATGGCGCTGGGCTGCACCTTCGTGGCCTACCTGATGCAAAACCTGGCGCTGAGCCACGTTTCACCGGTGGTGGTGAGCCTCGCCTTCAGCAGCGAGCCGGTGTTCACCGCGATTGCCGCCTTCTTCATGCTGGGGGAGCGGCTGCCCCTGGCCGGCCTGTTCGGGGCGGCGCTGGTCACAGCCGGTATCGTGCTGGCCAGTGTGTTGCAGCACCTGAATGAGAAAAAAGCGGCCCGGCAGGCGGCCGAACAAAGCCTGGAAAGCGGGGAGGCACCATGAAAATCAGAACCGCGAAGCTTTCGGACCTGCCCGCTATGGCGGCGGTGGAGGCGGCCTGTTTCCCGCCGGCAGAGGCCGCAACCGAGGCGAGTCTCAAAGCGCGCCTGTCCGTCTACCCGGAGCATTTCTGGCTGCTGGAGGACGAGGACGGCACCCTGGTGAGCTTCGTCAACGGAATGGTTTCGGACGAGCCCACGATTCGTGACGAGATGTTTGAAAACGCCAACCTGCACGATGAATCAGGGGCCTGGCAGGCGATATTCGGGGTCGGCACGGCGCCGGAATACCGCCGCAGGGGCCTTGCGGCAAAGGTGATGGAGCATGCCATTGCTGAGGCGAAGAGGCAGGGGCGGAAGGGCTGTGTCCTGACCTGCAAGGCGCATTTGGTCCACTACTATGAGAAATTCGGATATGTGAACGCCGGACTGTCGGCATCGACCCACGGCGGGGCTGTTTGGTACGACATGCGCCTCACTTTTTAGAGCTTGCGCCGTATGCCGCATGCAATCACACCAAATCAAAAAGAAAAACAGGCGCCGTCCCTGGCTGAGGATATGCATATAACGAATGATCGATAAAAAATCTGTATTGTTGGGCTTTTGCGTGTAGCGGATTTTCTTAATAAGATAAAAATAAAGCCGGGTTTCCCCGGCTTTCGTTATGTCTGGTATCTAGATGTTCACGCCATCAAAGCCCTGGCAACTGCCAGCACCGCA
>JAJDIZ010000045.1 GCA_030266915.1 Ruminococcaceae bacterium OttesenSCG-928-D13
ATGATCTGCCGCCGTGTTTTGGCCCGGCCAAACTGCAAACTGCGGGCGCTGTGGGCATGGCACAGGGCAATCGCCAGCGCGTCAGCGGCGTCGTCGGGCTTCGGGATGCTCCGCAGCTTCAGCAGGCGGCGGGTCATCTCCTGCACCTGGCGCTTGGTGGCCTTGCCGTAGCCGGCCACCGCCATCTTCACCTGCAAGGGGCTGTATTCGAAGATGGGCACATTCGCCTGCCTTGCGGCCAGCAGAATCACCCCGCGGGCCTCGGCCACCGCCACCGCCGTTTTCTGGTTCGAGTTGAAAAACAACGTCTCGATGGACATGGCGTCCGGCTTGTGGATGGCCAGCAGCTGGCACATGTCGTCGTACACCTCACTGAGGCGGTCCTCAAAGCGGGTGTGGGCCTCGGTGGTCAGGGCGCCGTAGGTCAGCGGAATAACCTGCCCGGCCGGCGCCTCCACCAGGCCGTAGCCCACGATGGCATAGCCCGGGTCGATGCCCAAAACACGCATCCGGCCGCCCCCTTCCACAGCGTATAATTACGCCAGTATAACCAAAACATTATACCACGCTTTCGGCCCGGTGGCAAAGCTTCCCGGGCACTCGGCGGCCTTCCGCGTTTCCGCCAAAAATCACCGCTTTTGGATAAACTTTTTGTAGAACAGGCCGAATTAATGAATACCGGTATTTATCTGCGGCCGCAAAGGATTGCGGCCGGGGAAGCGTGGGCCCGCGTACCGGCTTGTTTGCCGAACTGTTTCGCGGTGAACCTGCAGGGCGCCGTGAACCACCCGGTTCGGCGGCGCGCCTGCGGGTTTTTTGTTTCCCGGAAAAACAGGGAGGTGATCTGACAACATGGTGATAGAATCCTACAATGTCACCACACAGGCCCAGCGCAGCTACCTGAAACTCGAGCGGCAGAAGCTGAGCGCCGAAACCTGGGGCCAGGGCGGCCCGCCCGGGCGGTCTGCCGGGCTGATGGACGGGGTGGACCTGTCGGACTGGGCCAAGGAGCAGCTGGCCCAACTGAAGGAGCGGGGCCAGCCCGCGCTTGTGGCCAGCGGCGGCCCGGAGGAAGGGCAGGTTCGGGTGCCTGCAAACGCCCAGGAGCTGAAGGTGCAGCTGATGGACGACATGCTCCACGCCCTCACCGGCCGGCGGCTAAGCCCGGGCCTGACGGACATCCTCAGCGCCAAGCGGGACTTTGCCAGCCGCGTCATGAACCGGCACGGCATCGGCCTGCGGTTCTTCGGCGGCGGAGCGGTCGGGGTGGGCGGCGGGTTCAGCGGCGCGCGCATCACAACATCCACCCTTCACTACGAGCGGGAGAGCGTCAGCTACGGCGCGAAGGGGGTGGTGAAAACCGCCGACGGGCAAACCATCGACATCGATTTGCAGATGCAGATGAGCCGCGAGTTCATGGCCTACTCCAGCACCACGCTGGAGCTGAGCGCGCCCAAGAACCTGGTGGACCCGCTGGTGATCAACTACGGCGGCACCGCGGCCTCACTCACCGGCGAAAAGTACGCGTTCGACCTGGACGCCGACGGTGTGATGGACCAGATTTCTTTCGCCGGGGCGGGCAGCGGCTTTCTGGCGCTGGACAAAAACGGAGACGGCGAGATCAACGATGGCAGCGAGCTTTTCGGACCGAACACCGGTAACGGCTTCGACGAGCTTCGCGCCTGGGACAAGGACGGCAATGACTGGATCGACGAAAGCGACGCGGTTTTCAGCCAGCTGCGCATCTGGAGCAAAGACGCCGACGGCACCGACCGTCTTTTCACCCTGCAGGAGCTGGGCATCGGCGCCATTTATCTCGGAGACGTGGCCACACAGTTCTCCCTCACCGACAGCGCCAACAACGCCCAGGGCGTGATGCGCTCCACCAGCTTCTTTTTGCGAGAAACCGGCGGCGCGGGCACCATCTCCCACATCGACCAGACGGTGTGAGCAGGCCGGCCTGAAAGGATGAATTGAAACCGGATAACGCCCCTTGGCTTCGGAAATTGGCGGCGGACTCCATACTATCAGGATAATCGAATTTGATTGTCCTGATAGTATTTTTTTGTGCTTTTTTCTTTGGGTCAATGTGTTTCCTTTTCGGCCCAGATATGCTATCATGATTACGCCCGAAAGATCGAACAAAAAGAGGATTGCATTGTGAGATTCGTTAGCGTTGACCGACTAATCCCCGGCATGGAGCTGGCCCAGGACGTATTTTTGGACAACAACCCCACCCAGGCCTATCTGCGGCGGGGCGTGCGGCTTACCGAGGACGTGATCGAGCGTCTGGCGGTGCTGCGGGTAAGCCGGGTTGCGGTGCGGGACGAGGCCAAGGCCCCGGCGCCGGCCGAACCACCGCCGCTGCTGCAGACGGCACGCAGCAAAATTCTGACCCCGACGCCCACCATCGACGCGAAGCTGCGGGACGACACCCTTTTCTCCCTGGAGAACGTGTTCGCCGATGTCTGGATTAACGACGGTGGCTTTCGGGGGGAGTCCGATTCCCTCGATGACATGAACACCAAGGTGGAAAAGCTGGTTGGCAGCGTGATGCGGGACAAGACGGCCCTCGTCAACATTGGCGACCTGAAAAGCTACGATGACTACACCTACCACCACTCCCTGAGTGTGGCGGTGCTGGCCATCGGCATCGGGCAGAAGCTGGGCATCTCCTCCCGGCCGCTGACCAAGCTGGGGCTTGCGGCCATCATGCACGACATCGGGAAAACCGCAGTGCCCATCGAGATCATCCGTAAGCCCTCCCGGCTCACCGATTCGGAATTCACCCTGATGAAGCACCACTCGAAGGCCGGCTCAACCTACCTGATCCACTCCCACATCGGGGACGAGGCCCTGTGGGGCGCCGTGATGGGCCACCACGAAAAGCTGGACGGCACCGGCTATCCGAACGGCCTTGCCGGCGAGCAGATCCCCCTGTGGAGCCGCATCATCTCGGTGGCGGACGTGTACGACGCACTAACCTCCCACCGGCCCTACCGCCAGCCCATGGAGCCGCTGGAGGCCCTTGAGTACCTGATGGCAGGGATAGGCACTTCCTTTGATTATGACATCGTGAAAGCCCTGGTCCAAAAGATCGCCCCCTACCCGGTGGGCAGCTGCGTCCAGCTCAGCGATGACAGCTACGGCCTGGTGGTGGCGGTGGAGCACCCCACCCGCCCGGTGGTGGAAATCCTTGGCCGGGGTGATATTGTGGATCTGGAGAATGACCGGCAGTATCTGAGCGTGGTGGTGCGCCGGCAGGTGTCACCGATAGAGCTGGGACGCAGCGGCTGACTGCCCGCGCCATCCGGTGCCCACCAACCCAACATCAGAAAATAACGGGGGTTACCTATGCGTTATCTTGGCCTTGAGTTTGAAGTGCGCAACATGCCCGAGCTGGAGCCGGGCTTCGTGCCGATGTCCGCCTTTTTCCGCGCCCACCAGGCGCTGGCAAAGCAGCCCTACGCCATCGCGGTGCACCGGCAGGACGGCCTCTGCTCGGTGTACGACACCGCGGTGATCGGCCTGCCGGAGTATGCCGAGGCCGACCTCTATTACCTCGACCGCCTGCTGAAATTCCTGCTGTGGGCCAAGGGCGGCCACCGGGTAAGCCTCTGCGGCGACACAGCCCTCGGTACCCGGCTGAAGGCGGCCTACGCGCCCGGCGGCGCCCGAGGCTTCGACGCCGACTTCATGGCCCGGATCTACGACCTTCCCTTCAGCTTCGAACTGCTGGACTACGCCCAAAAGCCGGCTGCCAACGAGGCGGCTAAGCCGGTGGGCCGCCATCTGGACGGCTGCCGCATCGGCTTCGACGCCGGCGGGTCGGACCGGAAGGTCAGCGCCGTCATCGACGGCGAGGCGGTGTACAGCGAGGAGGTCGTCTGGTTCCCGAAAGAAAACGCCGACCCGGCCTACCACTACGCCGGCATCGTGGAGGCGATGAAGACCGCCGCCTCCAAAATGCCCCGGGTGGACGCCATCGGGGTGTCCTCGGCCGGGGTGTACATCGACAACCACTGCCGGGCGGCCTCCCTGTTCATCAAGGTGAACGAGGCCGATTTCAAGGCCCAGGTGGAGGACATCTACCTGCGGGCTGCCGCCGAGATTGGCAATGTGCCGGTGGAGGTGGCCAACGACGGTGACGTAACCGCCCTTGCCGGCGCCATGAGCATGGACGCCGTTGGGGTGATGGGCATTGCGATAGGCACCAGCGAGGCGGCCGGCTATGTGAACCTGCAGGGCAACATTACCGGCTGGCTGAACGAGCTTGCCTTTGCCCCGGTGGACGCAAATCCCGCCGCTGCCACAGATGACTGGAGCGGCGACATCGGCTGCGGAGTGAGCTTTTTTAGCCAGGACGGGGTGATCCGCCTGGCGGCTGCCGCCGGCATCGAGCTGCATGGCGCCTCCCCGGCCGAAAAGCTGAAAGAGGTGCAGGCGCTGATGGCTCAGGATGACCCCCGGGCCGCCGCGATCTACCGCTCCATCGGGGTGGCCCTTGGCCACGCCCTCGGGCTCTACGCCGGGTTCTACGACATCGAGCATGTGCTGCTGATGGGCCGGGTGACCAGCGGCAAGGGCGGGGACATTCTGCTGGCCGAGGCCGGCCGGGTGCTGAAAGAGGAATACCCAGGCTGCCCCTTTGTGCCCAAGGCCCCGGACGAAAAGGCCCGCCGGGTGGGCCAGAGCGTGGCGGCGGCCAGCCTGCCCGAATTAAAGTAGTTGTACTGTTTTCTCATACAAAAAAGCACAGCCCGTCCGGAAATCACTTCCGGACGGGCTGTTTCTATTATCATTATCTGCGCAAGGTCAGCCTTTGCCGAAGGTGATCTCACCCTCCTGGCTTTTGTAAACCCGCACACTCTGGCGCGTCTCGATCACGTTGGTGCTGAGCACCCCAATGCTGATCTTGGTGGGCGGGTGGATGGTGGAGGCGGTCAGCGTGGAGCCCGAGGTATCCATCATCTTGGCTTCCAGCTCGTTCAGGTTCTCCTCCAGTTGCTCCCGCTTTTTTTCAGTCATCGGCATCTGAATCTGGGCACGCTTCAGCATCTGGATGCGGTCCGGCGGCACAGGGCGGCCATCCTTCACCAGGCGCTCCACGTAGTCCACGTTCTTTTTCAGCTCCTCCAGGTGGCGCTTCACATCCTCCAGCTGGTCGCCCAGGCGCTTGCGCTCGGCAATCATCCGGGGCGCCATGCCCAGCACAATCACGGTCAGCAGGTTGTTGTCATTGCCCACCTGCTTCGCCTTCACCGAGCCCATCGTGGTGATTTTGCCGCCACAGATGATGCCCTTGCCGCTGGACACCTCCACGTCGCCCTCGCACTCCACCTGGCAGTTGATCAGGCTCTGGGCCTGGAGCTTTTCGCCCACCACCAGGCTGCAGTTTTCGATGAACCCGGCCTTGAAATTCCGACCGGCTTCCAGCAGGGCCTTGCCCTGGCCGTTCATCCCCTTTTCCACAATCAGGTCCTGCCCGGCGCTGATCTTCACCGCCCCGGCCTGTCCGCGCAGGGTCACGTTGCCGCCGGCCATCACCTCAAAGCCGTCCATCACGTCGCCGTTGATCTGGACATCCCCGGAAAAGCTGATGTTCCCGGTGTCAAAGTCCACGTTGTTCACCCGGATCACCGTATCCACGCTGAAACGGCCGTCCCGGAACACCAGGTTGCCCTGGGTGGTTGCCTCAAGGCGCAGGCCATCCTCCGAGAGCTTGGTGTTGTCGCCGGCCGGAATCACCGCCTTCACCCCGTCGGTCACCTTCAGCTTTTCGCCGCGCACCGTAAAGCCGGGCACGCCGTCGGTGGGCAGGGTGATATCGCAGAGCACGGTGCCCGCCTTGATGTCCCGCACCAGGTTCAGCTCCCGGTAGTCCACCGAGCCGTCGGCCCGCTCAGCCATCTGCTTTTCCACTTCCCGGGGGAAAAGCTCGGTGCAGGTGCCGTCCACCCCGTTCACCGGTATCTGGCCGGTGGCAATCACCAGCTGCTCGCCGTAAAGGGGAGCGGCCAGCCGCTCCAGCGCGGCCGTGTCCACCCCGGCGGTGACGTTCTTGCGCATCATCAGGTCCTTCAGGTCCTCGATGGTCACGTCCCGGCCCTCGCCAACCGGCGCGTCCACCCGCATCTCGGCCCGCATGTCATTGTCAAAAAAGAACAGATGGGGCAGGGCGTCAATGCTCTCCACAGCGTCCGGGGCATCCCCCACAGATGGGGGCGCCGCAAACTGGCTCAGGTCAATTTCCTGCATCTTATCCTCCTTTTTCCTCTGCATGCGCAAAGCGCCACACTTACACAACCTGCGTTCAGTGTCCCGCGCAGTGCATCCCCCTGCACTGCGCCCATGAACGCAAGTTCTAAAAGCGCCGGCCAAAACAACGTTCGGCCGGCACATAACAACCCAGGTGCATCTGTCTCAGGCTTTTAACTCCGGCCTTTTGGGGCTGCGAATTGTCATCATAAAATCCCCGGGCGTGAACAGCAGGGTGCGCCCGTAGTTGGAGCCGGTGTCCTCCGCCATGATGGGCACACGCAGCCGCTGGAGGGTGGCTTTCACCGCGGCCACGTTGCGCTCGCCGATGTTGGCGATTGAGGCATTGCTCATGGAGGCGAACATCTGCGCCCCGCCGGCAATTTTGGCCTTCAGCTGGGTGGGGCGGGCGCCCAAAGCCTGCATCTTCACCATCAGCATTGGGATGGCGGTGTCTGCAAACTTCATCGGGGTGTTGTTGCCCGGAATTTGCGCCGATGAGGGCAGCAAAATGTGGGACATTCCAATCACCCCAACGGCCTGGTCGTACAGGCAGATGCCCACACATGACCCCAAGGCGTAGGTGATGAGGGAGCCCGGCGCCTTGGTTACATTCAAATCGGCAATACCGATGGTGATGCTACTCATAGTCCTGCTCCCAGGCGCTCCAGAATTTTTTCCAGGGAATCAACGTCCGGGATCAGCAGAATATTGCTTACCTCATCGCTGTTGGTCTCGCCGCCGAATTCGTCCTCGATAAAGATGACCTTGTCGCTGATATTCGCGAAATGGATGGCCGGCACACTGAGGATGGAGCCAATCATGTCGATGGTGATATCGGGCGGGGAGATGTTGATGGTGAGGCCGGTGATCTGGCTGATGGCGTTCACGTAGCTGCCGGCCATGATGTTGCCGATCTCCTGCATGGCGGACAGCCCCATCTCGTCCACCTCGGTGAAGTTCTGGAAGCTCTGGCCCAGAAGGCCGTTCAGCACCATGTGGGCGAATTGCTCCTTCATCAGAAACATCATCATGCCCGAGACGTCGTCGTTCAGGGTGAGCATCATGCCCACCATCAGGGTTTCGGGGCCGCCCAGCTTGTCGGTAACCGCCTGATAATCCAGGAAACTGACAACAGGTACCTGGATATCCACCTTGCGCTGCAGCATGGAGGCCAGGGAAGTAGCCGCGTTGCCGGTGCCGATATTTGCGATCTCCCGAAGGATATCGATATGCATGCCGTTCAGGTCGCTGTAGTCGTATGCCATTGTTGCCTCCTGTTGCTGGTGGAGTCTATTGCATGTGCTTTGCTTTTGCCTTGGCTTGGCCGGGCTTTGCCTTCCTGTGGGGGCTGTGCGCGCGCCCAACAAGTTGGCCGCTGCCTGCGCTTTGGCCCCGGCCCGCCGCGCGTAACAGCGCGCCTGCGCCACTACGTGGCTTGCCTTGCTGGCGGCGGGTGTCATTTGTTTTGGCGCAGCCGCGCCAAAGCCAAATGCCAGCGCCCTTCAGGCGCCCCTACCTCATATTATTCAGTTCATTTGCCATCTCGTCGGCGGTGGTTACTACGCGGGAATTCACCTGGAAGGCCCGCTGGAACTGGATGATGTTGACCATCTGGGTGGAGAGGTCCACCCCGGAGAACTCCAGGTAGCCCTGCTTTATCTCAGCGTCCGAGTTCTGGGGCGTCACAAGGATGGGATCGCCGCTGTTGGCGCTCTGGGTCCACCGGGCATTGTTCTGGGGGTCGAGGCCCCACAGGTTCGGGAAGGTGTACAGCCCGAGCCGGTCGGTCAGCCCCTCGGTGCTGAAGGCGCCGCTGTCGTCCACCGGCAGGGTGATGCGGTTGCCGGCCCGGTCCAGCACATAAGCGCCGTCGTTGGTCACCAGGGTGGGCCGCCCGTTCTCGATGGACAGGTCAAAGGCACCGTTGCGGGTGTATTCGATCTGGCCGTTGTTATCCACCTGGAAGAACGCGTCCCCGGTGATGGCGAAATCCAGCGAGTAGTAGGTCTGGTCCAGCCCGGCCTGGGTCATGATCTGGTCGGCGCTGGACATCTTGACCCCGTGACCCACCAAATGATTACCGGCCACGTTGGTGTTGATGCGGCTGTACAGCAGCTCCTGGAAGGTGGCCCGCTGGGATTTGTAGCCATTGGTTTGCACGTTGGCGATGTTGTGCGCCGTCACGTTCATGGCCTCCTGGTAGGCGCGTATCCCGGCGCCGCCGGTATAAAAAGCAATCATGCTCATGGCATTCGTTCCTTTCTCGGGCCGGCCTTCCGGCCCCGGTCAAACCCATATCCAAACTGTCAAAATTATTTTAATTATTATACCATATCTGGCCGCGCAGGGCAAAAACATTTATCCATTTTACAAACGCCAAAAATTACAATGCAGCGATGTTGACCGCTTTAGCGTAGGTGGCGTCGATGAACTGAAGCGCCTGGGAGGCAGAGGAGAAGTTCCGCTGGGCCATAATCATGGCCTGAAGCTCCTCGGACATGTCCACGTTGCTGTTCTCATAGGCGCCCTGCACCACCCCCGGCTCCTCTACCACGGCCACCTGGGCGGCGGTGTACATGCCGTTGCGCTGCTCCTCGATGTCGGTGCCGTCCACCGGGGCGGTGATCAGCAGCTGGCCGATGGGCAGGCCGTTCTCGCTGTTGGTGATGTTGCCAAACTCGTCCACAATGATGTCATCCACATTCACCCGGATGGGCTGGTTGCCCACTCCCAGCACCCGGCCCTGGCCGCGCAGCTCAAGGTAGCCCTCCTCGTCCAGGGCAAACTGGCCGTTGCGGGTGAGGTAGGTGTTGCCGTTTTCGGCCTGCACGTTGAAGAAGCCATAGCCGGTGATGCCCATGTCGAACACCCGGAAGGTCTCGGTGTAGCCGCCGGTGGTCCACAGGTCGGCCACCTCGTCCACAATGCGAATCGGCTCCCCGGTGCCAATGGGGGCGCTGTTGTTCCGCTCAAGGCGCATCAGCAGCTCCTGCTCGAAGGTGGTGGACACCAGCCGGTTCACTTTGAACCCGGCGGTCTTCACGTTGGCCAGGTTGTTGGCAATCACGTTCAGGTGGCGCTGCTGCTGCAACATGCCGGAGGCAGCGCTGTAAAATCCCTGTAGCATAGTCGTTCTCCTTGTTTGGATTCTCTACATATTCACGTAGGCGGTCAGGCGTTGTTTCATCTTCAGAATGGCCTTGGAGTGGGTCTGGGAGATGCGGCTCTCGCTCACTCCCATGATGGTGGCGATCTCGTGCAGTTTCAGCCGCTCGTAGTAGTAAAGGCTCACCACCAGGCGCTCCTTTTCGGTGAGGCTGTCGATGGCGGCCACCAGCTGGGCGCGCAGCTCGGTCTGCATCAGGTCCCGCTCGGGCAGGGTGTCGGCCCCCTCGGCGCCGGCCAGGGTGGCCTGCTCCGCCGCGCCGGGCATGGCGCTGGCCAACAGCTCCTCAAAGCTCAGCACGGCGCCGGCGTTCATCTCGGCCAGGTGCTTGTGGATGGTCTCCTCCGGCACATTCATGTGGGCGGCCAGCTCTTTGTTGGTGGGCTCGCGCATCAGCTCGGTGCTAAGGGCGTTGTAGGCCTCGCTCACCTCCCGGGCAGTGCGGCGCACCCGCCGGGGCACCCAGTCCTGCTTGCGCACAAAATCGATGTTGGCGTTGCGCACCCGCATGTAGGCGTAGTTTTCGAACTTCATCCCCTTGTCGGGGGTATATTTGTCCAGGCAGTCCATCAGGGTGATGATGCCCTCGTTGACAATGTCCTCCACCTGGGCGTAGCCGCCGGTGATGCCCCGCATCTGGACCGCCACGCTTTTAGCAATGTAGCTGTAGTGCATCAGCAGGTCGTTGCGCAGGTCGGCGTCGCCGGTGCGCTGGTAGGTTTCCAGCGCCTTTGCAGGGTCTTCCAGGCGGAATTTGTCGTCCGGCCCGGCCATGGCACCACAGCTCCTTTCTTGGTTTTTTGTTGTTAGTCGTCCCGTTTAGTTCGTGGAAATGTTCCCAAGGGCCTGTATCTGGATATCGGTGTCGATCTCGTTGAAGCTCAGCACGGTGACGCGGGGGTAGAACTGGTCGATCAGCTTCTTGAAGTACACCCGCACAATCGGGCTGGTGAGCACGATGGTGGTCTGCACCAGCTCCCGCACCTTCTCGATTTGCTCGTTGGCCGCCGCGATGATGGACTGGATCACGTCCGGCTCGAGGGCCAGGTAGCTGCCGCCGTCCATCTTCTTCACGGCGTTCATGATGGTATTCTCAATCTGGGCGTCCAGCGTGATGACCTTGAGCTGGCCCGCCTCGGAGAAGCGGTGGGAGATGGTGCGGCGCAGGGCCTGGCGCACATACTCGGTGAGCATGTCGGTGTCCTTCACGGCGGCGCCATAATCGCCCAGGGTCTCGAGGATGGTCTCCAAATCGCGGATCGGCACCCCTTCACGCAGCAGGTTGCCCAGTACCTTTTGCAGGTCGCCCACGGCGATGATGTTCGGGATGGTGTCTTCCACGATGGTCTCGTTGGTTTTCCGCAGGTTCGCGAGCATGTTGTTCACTTCCTGGCGGTTCAGCAGCTCGTGGGCATGCTGGCGGATTACCTCGGCCAGGTGGGTGATGATGACGCTGGTGGGGTCCACCAGGGTGTAGCCGGCCAGCTCGGCCTTGGGCTTCTTGTCCTCGCTGATCCACTTGGCCGGAATGCCGAAGGCCGGCTCGATTGCGTCGATGCCGTCCACCGGTTCGGCCATGTCGCCCGGGGAAAGGGCCAGGTAATGGTCGATCAGCACGTCGCCGGTGGCCACCTGCTCGCCCTTGAACCGGATGGTGTACTGGTTCGGGTTCAGCTGGCCCGAGTCCTTCAGACGCACCGAGGGGATAACCATGCCCATCTCCTGGGCAAACTGCTTGCGGAACATCACCACCCGGTCCACAAAGCTGCCGCCGCTTGCCTCGTCCACCAGTGGCAGCAGGCTGTAGCCAAACTCCATCTCGATCTGCTCCACGGTCAGCAGGCCGTAGACATTCTCAATGTTGCGGTAGTAGCTGGCCTCGCTGGTCACCTCTTCCATCGGAACCGCCTCGTCCAGGGCGGGACCGTCGGCCGGGGCCAGCACCGCGTCCCGGCGGCGCATGGTCATCACCCCAAGCACGATCAGGCCGATGCCGCCGATCAGGCAGGGCAGCACCGGGAAGCCGATGAAGACCAGAAGGCAGATCACGCCGCCGGATATCATCAGGGCCAGCGGCTGGGAGAGGAACTGCTGGCTCACAGCGTTGGCCAGGGCCTTGTCGTTGGAGCCGCGGGTAACCACCATACCGGTGGCCACCGAGATCAGCAGGGAGGGAATCTGGCTCAGCAGGCCGTTGCCCACCGCCGCGGTGCCGTAGATGTCGAGAATGGTGTTGAAGTCGCCCTGGCCGGCGATGAAGCCCATCACCGCGCCGCCGATCAGGTTGATGAAGGTGATGATGATCGAGATCATCGAGTCGCCCTTCACAAACTTGGTGGCGCCGTCCATGCTGCCGAAGAAGTCGGCCTCGTTCTGAATCTTCTCGCGGCGGGCGCGGGCCTCGGGCTCGTCGATCAGGCCGCTGTTCAGGTCGGCGTCAATCGCCATCTGCTTGCCGGGCATCGCGTCCAGCGTGAAGCGGGCGCTCACCTCGGCCACGCGCTCACTGCCCTTGGTGATAACCATGTACTGGGCAATGACGATGATCAGGAAGATGACGATACCGATGATCACGTTCTCCTGGATGACAAACTGGCCGAAGGCCCGGATGACCGCCCCGGCGTCCCCCTGGGCGAACAGGATGCGCCGGGTGGCCGCCACGTTCAGGGACAGGCGCAGCACCGTGGTAATCAGCAGCACCGAGGGGAAGATCGAGAACTCCAGCGGCTCCTTGATGTACATCGTGGTAACCAGCACAATAAAGCTGAGGGCCAGGTTGACGATGAACATCACGTCCAGGAAGGCAGGGGGCAGCGGCATGATGATGAACAGTACAACTGCCACCACCAAGATAACCACAATATTCTGTGATAGATTGACTCTTTTCACTGCCTTACCCCTGTGGAAGGCCGGATTTACCGACCCTAATGTTAAGTATAGTCTTGCCCTGTCACAAACCGGTCAAAAAAATGTGTTGATCCTTTGAAATTATGGGTGTCCGGCCGGGAATCCACTCAGCCGGGCGGGCCGCCGTTCGGGCCCCTGCCATCCCGCCCATGCTGGACCACCTTGGGCAGCTTGTGCTTTTTGGTGGTCTCGTACACAATGGCCAATATTTCGGCCACCGGCTGGAAGAACTCCTCGGATATCTCGCGGTCCAGCGGTATGTTCTCGTAGAGACCCCGAGCCAGCGGCCTGTTTTCCACTACGGTCACCTTGTTTTCCTCGGCCAGCTTCACAATGCGCAGGGCAATCAGGTCCATCCCCTTGGCCAGCACCACCGGGGCGCGGTTTTTGCCGGCCTCGTAGCTGATGGCCACCGCGTAATGGGTGGGGTTTCGGATTATCACGTCGGCCTCGGGCACGTTCTGCATCATCCGGCTCTGGGCCATCTCCTGCTGCTTGCGGCGGCGCTGGCCCTTGATCCTCGGGTCGCCCTCCAGCTGCTTGTACTCCTCTTTGACCTCCTGCTTGGTCATCCGAAGGTCTTTTTCGTACTGCCAGCGCTGGTACAGGTAATCCAGCGCGGCCAGGAAGGCGAAGATGATGGCCGCCGAGGTGACGATGTCCATCACGAAATTGGCCGCGTAGTAGACCACCTGGGGGAACTCCATCTCGAAAAGCCGCGGCAGATCGTTGAACCGTTCGCTGTACTGGTTATAGATGACATAGCCCAAAATCACGATCTTGACAATGGACTTGCCCAGCTCCATCAGGCCGCGCAGAGAAAAAATCTTTTTGATGCCCTTCAGCGGAGACATGTTCGAGAATTTGGGCTTCAGCTTGTCCCCTGAAATCAGGCCCTTAGTCTGGGCGAAGGTGGTGACCACCCCCACGAGGCCCGCCACCAGAAGGGGAATCAACGCGGTAGCCGCGTACATCAGGATGGCCTGCACAAAAACACCGCGCATGGTGTCGGACGAGAAGGAGAGAACGGTGTTCGATCCCATGGTCCAGAAGCGGTCGATGCCGCCGGTCAGCACGCTGAGTATCCAGTTGCCGAGGAACTGCAGGGTGAACACCACAGCCAGCAAGCCCACCAGGGTGTTAATCTCTTTCGAAGTGAAGACGTTGCCTTTTTTGCGTTCGTCCTGCCGGCGTTTTGATGTCGCTTTCTCTGTTTTCTCGCCACCGCCGCCCAAGGCCGTCTCCCCCCTTTATCGCAAGTATATATCGAGATTCGCACGGTTAGCCTGCTGTCGCCAATAGTGCCGCCGCGTCCACCAGGTTGTCGAACAGCACGTCAATATAACTGTCGATAAAACTCCCGATATAGGGCGCGAACATGAAGAGCATCAGCAGGCCCAGCATAATGCGCAGCTGGAAGTTGATGACGAACACCGTGATCTGCGGGATGAACTTCATCAGGACGCCCATGCTGAACTGGAGGGCGAACTCCGCCACCATCATTGGGGCGGCCAGCCGCAGCGCCAGCGAAAACACCATGCAAAACAGCTCGACGCAAAAGCTCAGGATGCCGGCCGAGAGGGTGAAGGACCCCACATTGATGTTGCGGAAGGTGCTTGCGAATATCTCAAACAGCTTGTAATGGCTGCCGGAAACAAAGATGTAGAGCGAGAATACCGTGGTGACCAGCGAGGTGGAAAAACCGGTGCTGATATTGACGGCCGGGTCCATGGTCTTGGCCATCGAAAGGCCGATGTCGGTGTCGATCACATCGCCCACATAGAACAGCAGGTAGTAAAATACCTGGAACACATAGCCGAACACCAAACCGATGGCCAGCTCACGGAAAACGGCCAGCACCAAGCTGAAGGCGCCCATGCTGTAGACGTTTTCCATGGCCGAGTCGGGCTGCAACGGGGCCAGCAGCAGGGTCAAAAGCAGAATCAGCCCAATGCGCACCATGGCCGGCACGCCGTTGCGGTTCAGAAGGGGGTTGAACAGCAACATCCCGCATAGCCGCACAAACACCAGCAGGTAAAGCAGTATGCCCGCAAACCCGATATCCACTGTCATCGGTTATACCTGCGCCATCAGTTCGAAGATGTGGGTGACAAAGTCCTGTATGTTGGTGGATATCCAGTCCCCCAGCACCAGCAAGGTCAGGGAAATAACCAGCAATTTGGGCACAAAGGTCAGCGTCTGCTCGTGAATCTGGGTGGCCGCCTGAAAGATGGCCACGATCAACCCCACCACAATGCTGACGATCAGGACAGGCCCGGCAACCTGCAGGCAAACCAGCAGCATCTGCCGCATCACATCCATGATGGTGCTGGAATCCATAGCCGGGCCTCCTTTCCGCCTGTATCGAATCAGAAGGATATTACTCTGAAAGAATTCATCAGGGTTTCGATCACAAGGTGCCAGCCGTCCACCATCACAAACAGCAAAATCTTGAATGGCAGCGAGATCATCGCCGGCGGCAGCATCACCATGCCCATGCTCATCAGGATACTGGAGATGACCAGGTCCACCACAAGGAAGGGCAGGAAGATGTAGAAGCCCATCTTGAAGGCCCGGGTGATCTCACTGACCACGAAGGCCGGGGCCACCACGGTCAGGGGCAGGTTCACCAGTTCCTCGTCGGGCATGCCCTCCTCGGGCATCTCCACCTCGGCCAGCTCGATAAAAAGCGAGAGGGACTTATCCTCGGTCTGGGCGATCATAAAGGTTTTCACCGGCACCACGGCGGCGTCCAGCGCCTCCTGCAAGGTGAGCTGGCCCGCCTGGTAAGGCACAAAGGCCGCCTCGTTCATCGCGTTCAGCACCGGCATCATGATGAACAGGGTCAAAATCAGCGACAGGCCGGTGAGCACCATATTGGGCGGGCTTTGGCCGGTACCCATCGCGTTGCGGATAAAACTGAGCACGATGACGATGCGGGTGAAGCTGGTGAACATCAGGAAGAGGGACGGCAGCAGCGAGAGGAAGGCAAAGATAAAAATGACTTCCAGCGCGCCCATGTTTCCGGCCTCTTCTCCGGCACTCATGTTGATGGTGAAATCCGTGGCGTGGGCGGTCACCGCCATGGTCAGTCCAAAAAAAACAGTCAGCGCCAGAGAGAGCAGGGCCATCCGCTTCAGCTTTTTCAGCTGAGGCTGATACCTCTGAGCGCCCTGGCGCAGTTCCCTTGATTGAGCGCCCTGCCGGAGTTCTCCCTGACGAGCGCCCTGCCGCAATTTATTCTTCATGGCGCTCGTCCTCACCCCCGGTGTCTTCGGCCGCGCTCTGACGCTCGCTGAAAGCCTCGGCCTTGGCCCAGGTGTCCGGGGCTTCCGCCCCGGGGACAGCCTTTTCCTCTTGTGCTATCAGCGCTTCAATGTCTAAATGTTCGGCACCGGTGTTCTGCTTCCGCGTGCCGCCAAACCGGCTTTTGGCCAGGGTATCCTTCAGGGCGTCGGCAAAGCTTGGGTTTTGCTGGGCAGCCTTTGGGATGTCAAACGCACCGTCTGCGGCGTCAAATTCGGCCAGCTTCTCCACGGTGTGGTCACCCACTGCCACCAGCATCACGGTATTCTTCACCTGCACCAGCACCAGCACGGTGTTCTTGCCAACGGTCACCCGGTCCAGCACCTTGATGAGCCGCTCGGTGCTGCCGCCGCCCATGCCCGGCACCCGACGGTTGAGCCACCGCAGCGCCAGCCAGGCCAGCACCAGCACCAGCACCAAAGCCAGCAGGGTGGTCAACAGGTCCCTAAATACTTCCCACAAAGGCCAAACTCCTCCCACGGCGGATGAAAAGCAAAGCACACGGGCCCAAACAGGCCGCTACGGCCTTTTCCGTAAGCGTAACATCGGAAAAAGCCGCGCATACCGGTGTGCCCGGGCAGCATAGTCTGTTCAGTATCCGGGCGCGCAGGCCCATTTCAGGGTACGCACGAAAAACCGTCGGTTTTCCACAGAACGGCGCCACTGACGAATGCCAAACAGGCCCTTAACCCAGAATTTTCTCCACCGTCTGAAGGATGCGGTCCGGCTTGAAGGGCTTGACGATGAAGTCCAGCGCCCCATAGCGGATGGCGTCCACAACCATCGACTCCTGACCCATGGCCGAGCACATCACGATCTTGGCGTTGGGGTCGGCAGCCTTGATGGCCTGCAGGGCCTGCAGCCCGTCCATGTTGGGCATCGTGATATCCATGATGACCAGATCCGGCTTTTCGGCGTTATAGGTGTCCAGCGCCTGCTTGCCATCACCCGCCTCAATCAGGTTGGTATAGCCCTGACCGGTCAGGCTGTTTTTGATCATCATGCGCATGAAAGCGGCGTCGTCAACAATCAAAATTTTCTTGTCTTCCATTTTTCTGTCCCCTTCAAGTTATTGTCTTTTGCAGTCTGTCTGTTTTGGATGCCTGCCGCCCCGGTCAACCGGTCTCCTGGCTGCTCAGCGAGTTCAGCAGTTCCTTGGTACCCACAATCTCGGTGATACGTACGCCGAAATTGTCGTCTATCACAACTACGTCGCCGTGGGCGATCAGCTGGCCGTTCACCACAATGTCAATCGGGGCGCCGGCCTGTTTGTCCAGTTCCACCACGGTTCCAGAGGTAAAGTTCATGATATCGCGTATTTTCCGCTTGGTCGTGCCAATTTCGATCGATACGTCCAACGGCACATTCATGATCAGATCCATGTTGTTGCCCATCACGGGTGCGCCTCCCAATCCGCCAGCCTGCGGGAATTCTGGGAACTCCACCGGCCGCACCTCCACCGAGGGTCCGGGCGGAGCATAGGCGTAAGGCTGGGGCGGCGGGTAAT
>JAJDIZ010000046.1 GCA_030266915.1 Ruminococcaceae bacterium OttesenSCG-928-D13
CAGCTCGGTGATGGCGGCGTAAGCGTCGTTCAAGATGCCATCGGTCAAAGTGTTCAGCTTGTCGGGACGGTTCAACGTCACGATACCGATTTTTCCTTTTTTCTCCAAGATGACAGTCTCAAATTCTTTCACAATGTTTGCCATGGTGCACGTCCTTTCTGTTTCCTCTATTCGTGAATCATTCACTTGCAAATTGTGCATCCCGCCATTTAAAGGCCTCCTTCAGGCCCTTTTCCGCCGCCACGGCGAAGAAGGCGTCGTTCTCGGGGGTATGGGTCATGTGCACGGCGCCAAATATCTGTTCCCCGGCCAGCAGGGCCTCGCGGATGCCGGCAGTTTCGTAAGCGCGGTTGATGTTTTCCTTGTTCAGCTGCATGGCCGGCACCGGAACCTTCACCAGCTTTTTGGCCAGATCCATGCCCTCCTTCTCCAAATTGGCCTCGGCCACCACGCTGGTCACCATGCCAATCTCCTCGGCGCGGGCGGCGGAAACGCGATCCCCGGTGAGCAGCACATTGCGCGCCTGCTTCATTCCCACAGCCCAGGGCATCAGGATAAAGGAGGATGCGGAGGAGAACTGGATCTCCGGCTCACCCAGCACGGCGGTGTCGGCAGCGAGGGTGAAGTCGCACACCATGGCCAAATCGCACCCGCCGCCCATGGCGTAGCCCTGCACCAGCGCGATGACCGGTTTTTTGCAGTCCCAGATGGCGAAGAAGGTGCGGTTGCCATGCTTGGCATGCTCCAGCCAGTCACCGATGGTGGTGAAGGGTTTCTCCCGGGGGGAGAGGTCGTACCCGGCGCAGAAGGCCCGCCCGGCCCCCCGCAAAATGATGGCGCGTATGCCATCGTCGGCCTCCAGTTCCCGCAGGCCGTCGTAAATGCCGCTGAGCATATCGTCACCCAGGCAGTTCAGCTTGTCCGGGGCGTTCATGGTCAGCACACCCACCTTGCCCTTGCGCTCCACCAGCACAATCGGTTCCATGCTATGCCTCCTCGAAGTAATCTGCGATTTTTTGCTTCAGTGCCGGTTTCTCGGCGTCTAAAAAGATGTGGCCCACGGCCTCCTCCAGCATGGTGCGCAGATCGGCCCGCGCCATACCCATGCGGTCAGCCGCCACCGCGTATTCACCGGAAAGATTTATGGTGGACACGCCGGGGTCGTCGGTGCAAAGGCAGGCCGCCATGCCTGTTTGCCTCAGCCGTGGCAGGGGATGCTCCGCAAGGCTGGCCACTGCACCGGTTTGCAGGTTGCTGGTGGGGCAGCACTCCACCAGCACGTTCCCCTCCCGCACCAGGCGGGCGGCGCGGCCGTCATCCCGGAAAATGCGCGCCCCATGGCCGATGCGCTGGGCATCCAAAAGCGTCACAGCCTTGGCAATGCTCTCGGGGCCGGCGGCCTCTCCGGCATGCACCGTGCGGTGCAGCCCGGCGGCTTTTGCCCGGGCATACTGGCTTTGGAAAAGCTCGGGTCCGTATTGCTCGTCGTTCATCAGGTCGATGGCGCAGACACCCCGGTGGGCATTTGCAATGACAAAGTCTACGGCGTTGTCGGCCTCCTGGGCCGGCATATCCCGGGCGATGCCGCAGATATACCCCACCGTGATACCCTGCGCCGCCTTCGCCCGCCTGGCACCGCTCTCCAGCGCCTCAATGACTGCCGCGTCCGAAAGGCCCCGGCGGGCCAGGTGGATGTAGTTGAAGCGCAGCTCCAGATAAACCACACCGTCCACGGCGGCGTCCACGGCCGCCTCGAAGCACAGCCGCTCCAGCGCCTCGGGTCCGGTGATGAGTTGCCGCAGCCAGACGAACTTGGTGAGGAATTGTTTTAGCGTGTGCGCGTCATTTGGGCACACAGTGAAGGCAGCCGCAAAGGCGGCCTCATCCTCGTAGGGCAGGTCCAGCCCTGCCGCCAGGGCCAGCTCCCGCGCGGTGGAAAGCCGCACCGCCCCTTCCAGATGACGGTGCAAATCAATCTTGGGCCAGCACCGGTAGTCTGTCATTTTTGAACCACCAGGGCGTCCACCGCCTTCACCCCCTGGCCCTTGGGCAGCACTATGAGGGGGTTGATGTCCATCTCGGCAATGTTGTCCGCATGGTCTTTGGCCAGGCGGGACAGGCGCACCAGGGCGTCGGCCAAAGCGGGCACATCGGCCGGCTGCGCCCCGCGGGCGCCATACAGCAGCTTGCTGCCCTTCAGGCTGTCGATCATCTCCATGGCGGCGGCCTCATCCAGCGGGGCCAAACGCAGGGCGTAATCCTTGAACACCTCCACAAAAATGCCGCCCAGCCCCACCATCACCGAGGGGCCGAAGATGGCGTCATTCTTGACGCCCAGTAAAATCTCCACCCCTTTTGGCACCATCTCCTGCACGCTCACCCCGCTGACACGGGCGGTGCTGTCGTAGGCCTTGGCGTTGGCCGTAATCTCCGCGTAGGCGGCGCGCACTTCGTCTGCGCTTTGCAGGCCCAGCCGCACGATGCCGGCCTCGGTTTTGTGGAGAATGTCGGGGCTGTCCACCTTCATCACCACCGGGTAGCCGATGGCCTCGGCGGCCCGCACCGCCTCCTCGGCGGTCTGCACCAGCTCGTCCGCCGCCACCGGGATGCCGTAGGCCGACAGCAGCTTTTTGCTTGCGCGCTCGCTCAGGGACTTGTCGGCCCCAAAATCGAAAGCGATGGGGGTGAATGCCTTCTCCACTTTCTCGTCGGCCACCCGCCGGCGGATGGCCAGCCAGTCGAAGTAAAGGCGCACAGCCCGCAGGCTTTCGTTGGCGCCCTGCAAAAGGGGCACGCCCACCTGGTCCAATCGTTGAATAAAAGCGGGCACCAGCCCGTTGGACAAAGGTGAAAAGATGACCATGGGCTTTGTGATCTCCTGGCGCACTTCGGCCAGGGCGTTGATGATGTGGCTGTACAGCTCGATTTCCTCGTCGCACATGCGCTCCTCGCTGTCCTGGCAGATGACGATCATGCCTATGTCATCATCGGCCGCCAGGGCGCGCACGCACTCCTTGTAGTCATCGGTGTCGAACAGGGCGGTGGTGACGTCCAGCGGGTTTTTAGGGGTGGCAAAATCCGGCAGGGCCGCCGCGATGCGTGCGATGGTATCCTTGCCGATGTTGCCGAAGGCAACACCCTCCTCGGCGGCGATATCGCTGCAAAAGCCCAGCTGCCCGCCCGAGATGGCGGTGAGGGCCACCTTTTGCACGCTGGGGGGGGGGCCTGGTCTTTCAGCCGCAGCCAAAGCTCGCAGAACTCACTCAGTTCGTCGAAGTTATCCACCTGCAAAATGTGGTTTTGGCGGAAGAAAGCGTCCGTCACATTCCGCCCGCTGGCCAGCGCACCCGAATGAGCCGCCGCCGTGGCCTGGGCCACCTCGCTTTTGCCCACCTTCAAAATCACGATCGGCTTGTTTTTGGCCGCGGCCAGCCGAGCCACCTCTGCCAGGCCCTCGGGGTCGCGGATGGTCTCGAGAAAACCAACCAGAATGTCGGTGTTTTCATCCTCCAGCATGGCGCGGAAATAATCCGCCACCGTCAAGCCCACCTCGTTGCCACAGCTGACAAGGTAGCTGAAGCCGGCGCCCCTGGCGGCACTGCTCATAGCGATGCAGATGGAGCCACTGTGGGACACAAGGCCGATGCGTCCGCGCACGTTCGTCAAATCGCAGGCGGCGCTGTACAGCATGGCGTTTTTGTGGGTGTTCACAAGACCCAGACAGTTGGGGCCGCAGGCCGCGATTCCATACTCGCCCAGCTTCTCTTTCAGCTGGCGCTCCAGCTGGCGGCCCTCCTCCCCCGTTTCGGCAAAGCCGCTGGCGGGAAACACCGCGCCCTTCACACCCTTCTGGTGCATCTCCTCCACCGCCTGCAGCACCAGGCTGCTGCGCAGACCCACCACGCAGGCGTCCACTTCGCCGGGCACGTCTGCAAGGGATGGGTAGCACTTCACGCCGTGCACCTCGGTGTTTCGGGGGTGCACCGGGTAAATTTTGCCCGCGTATCCCGCGCTTTGCAGGTTCAGCAGAACGGTGCCTGTCACGTTTTTTTCGCTACAGCCCAATAGCGCAATGGACTGGGGGTCAAGCAGGTACCCAATGTTGTTTCCGGTATCCATCGATCGCTCCTATGTAAATTAGATTGAGGGGCCGGCTAAAAGCTCCCGCGGACGTAGGTTTTGCCGGCGGCCTTGGGTTTTTTCTTGTCGCCCACAAAAATCAGGGCCAGCAGGGTGACCAGGTAGGGCAGCATCAAAAGGAACTGCCCGGGGATGTTCAGCATGGTTTGGGCGCGCATTTGCACGGCGTCCAAAAGGCCGATGAACATGGTGGTAAGCACCACCGCATACGGGTTGTATCCGGCAAAAATGACGGCTGAGTAGGCCAAAAAGCCCTTGGAGGCCGTCATTTGCTTGATAAAGTAGCCCATCTGGCCCACGGCCAGCTCGGCGCCCGCCAGGCCGCCCAGCGCCCCGGCAATAACCATGGCCAAAAACTGGTACTTCACCACATCCACACCCACGGAATCGGCAGCGGCGGGGTTTTCGCCCACGCTGCGCACCCGCAGGCCGGTGTTGGTTTTTTCCAAAAAGAACCACACGGCAACCACCAACACGGCGGTGATGAACAGGGAGATGGACTGCTGGCCCAAAAACGGCAGTTTCACCTGGGGCAGGCGGGGTACGTCGGTGGAATAGCCGGAGGAATTCCACACCACGCTGAGCAGCACGGTGGTGCAGCCGATGACCACAAAATTGAGGCCCAGGCCGCACACCACCTGATGGCCGCGCCCCTTGATGATGAAGGCGCCCAAAATAAGGGAATAAATGATGCCGGCCGGGATGGACGCCAAAAGCCCCAGCATGGGCTGGCCGGTAAGATAGGTGACGTATACCGACATGAAGGCGCCGAACAGCATGTTGCCCTCCATGCCCATGTTGACGATGCCACCCTTGGCGGACACCAGCACCCCCAGTGCCGCCAGAAGCAGCGGGGTGCCCAGGCGTAGCATGCTGGAAATCAGAGTAGACAGTTCCATAAAATGCCCCCTATTCTTCGGCTGTAAGCTGTGCTTTGCGCTTGGGCTTAAGCTTGGCCACTATGGCCTGCACAATGTACGGCGAAACCAGCAGGATGATAAAGATGCCCTGCAGAGCCGTTGAAAAGTGCACCGACACATTGGTCTGCCGGTCCAGCGCCACAGCGCCCACCTTCAGCACCGAGATGAACATTGCCGTTATGATGATCATGATGGGGTTGTTTTTTGCCATGTAAGACACGGCGATGCCGTCGAAACCATAGCTTGCAAAGTAGGTGTCCAGGTAGAGGTAGCGGCCGCCCAGCACCTCCAGGCTGCCGCCCAGGCCCGCCATGGCCCCGCCAAGGGCCATGGCCAGCATGGACATGCGCCCTACGTTGACGCCCTGATACCGGGCCGCCAGGGGGTTAAGGCCGGCGCTCTGCATCTCCAGCCCAACCCGGGTGCGGCTCATGACGAAATGCATGGCAAAGCACAGGGCGATGGCAATGAAAAGGCCATAGCTCCACTGCGCGTCGCCCACCCGGGCAATCTTGGCGGAATCAAACACCTCGGCCGTTTGGGCCGAGTTGGCCGACCCGCGGAAGGTATACATGGACAGGTATTGCAGCAGGTACTGCACCAGGTAGTTCACCATGATGCCCGTGACCACCTCGGAGGAACCGAAGCGGGTTTTGAAGACAGCGGGAATCAACGCCAACACGGCGCCGGTGATCATGGCGCCCAGCATGCACGCGATGGGATGGATGCCCAAAGGAAGCATGAAGGCGCTGCCCAAAACGGCGGCTGTCAGGGCGCCGGCGGCCACCTGGCCCTCGCCGCCCATGTTGATAACCCCGGTTTTGATGGGAATGGATACCGCAAGGCCGGTGAGGATGTACACGGTGGCGCGGCGCAGCACCTGGCCAAAGCTGGAGAAGGCCTTGGAGAACATGATGCCATAGGCCTGGAGAGGGTTGTTGCCCGTGATGAGGATGAACACGCCCCCGGCGACAAGCGCCAGCAAAATAGAGACGAGCACATAGAGTACATCCAGGGACTTCCACTTCAGGCGTGCCTTTTTGTCACTGCTCAGTTTCATACTGCGCACCCCTCGTCTGCGATGGCGCCGCTCATGTAAAGACCGATCTCGTCTTTGGAGAATTCGTCCGCCTTTTTGAATGCCACGATGCGCCCATCCCGAATCACTGCGATATAGTCGCTGAGGGACTTGATCTCATCCAGATCGCTGGAAACCAGCAGGATGCTCTTGTCCTCCCCGCGCAGGCGCAGCAGCGTTTGGTGGGTAAACTGGATGGCGCCCACGTCCAGCCCGCGCACCGGCTGGCTGGCCACCACGGCCTGCAAGGCGGGGCGCTCCAACTCCCGCGCCAACACCACTTTTTGCTGATTGCCGCCGCTGATATACCGGCACACGGCACTTCTGCGGGCGGGGCGCACATCGTATTTGCCGACCAACTCGTCCACATACCGGTCCACGGCTTTCATGCGGAAGATGCCGTGCCGCTCGAACCGGGGGTCGCCCTTGTAGCCCATCATAATGTTGTCACGCACGCAGAACTCCATCACCAGGCCCTGCTCGATGCGGTCCTCGGGGATGACGCCAATGCCAAGGCGGCGCATGCTGTCGGTGGTGTTCTCGGTGATGGTGTTGCCCCCGGCGGTGATGCTGCCGCTATGCATGCGACGCACCCCGGTGAGCACCTCCACCAGCTCGGTCTGTCCGTTGCCGTCGATGCCGGCCACCCCCACCACCTTGCCGGGGTACAGCTTGAGGCAGAAGTCCTTGAGGTTGCAGCGGTCCTCGGAAGGCGGGGTGTTCACCCTGTCGATAACGAAGCTGGGCTCGCCCAGGGGGGCGTCGCTCTGCTCCACATGCACGCTGGCCACATCCTTGCCCACCATGGTGCGGGCCAGTTCCTGGGTGTTGGTGTCGGCGGTATTAAAGGTTGCGATATGCTTGCCGTGGCGCATCACGGTGATGCGATCCGTCACGGCCAGCACCTCGTGCATTTTGTGGGTAATGATGACCACCGTGAGGCCCTTTTTTTGCAGGCTGCGAAGCATCTTGAACAGTTCGTCCACTTCCTGGGGGGTCAGCACAGTGGTGGGCTCATCCAAAATCAGTATCTTGGTCTGTCGGAACAGTGCTTTCAAAATCTCGATCTTCTGCTTGACACCCAAAGGCAGGTTTTCCACCTTCTGGCGGGGGGAAACATCGATGCCGAATTCCTTGCACAGGGGCTCCACCATGCTGAAAATCTTTTCCTTGTTCAGCAGGAGGCGGCTGGCCTTCTGTTCCTCGCCCAGCACGATGTTTTCCGCCACGGAGAAGGAATCGACAAGCATGAAATGCTGGGGCACCATGCCGATGCCGAGCCCGATGGCGTCGGAAGGAGAGAACTTGCGCGGCATGGCCTTGCCATCCACAGTGATCTCACCGCTTTCGCGCATGTACAGGCCGTACAAAATTTTCATCAGGGTGGATTTACCCGCGCCGTTTTCCCCCAGCAGCGCCATGATCTCGCCTTTTTCGATGTCCAGAGAGACCTTGTCGTTGGCTACAAGGCTACCAAAACGGATGGTCACGTCGCGCATGGAAATGACCGGTTCTGCCATGTTGCATCCCTCTATTCGCACTTATTCACCGTTCCAGCACGTCGGTGAAGGCTTCCACTTCCTCCCAGGTGTTGGGGGCGGTAATCTTGCCGGTTCTGAGGTCTTCATACACTTGGTTCATGATGGCCTGGATCTCGTCGGGAACCTCAAGGTCGGGGTTGTAGGTGAACATAATGCCGTCATTCGCGGCTTTGTTTTCCTCAGCCACGCCCCAGGGCAGCTCGCCCGTTGCGCAGAAGGTTTCCATTACCCGCAGAATGGTGGCATCATTGGCCTTGCGGGAGGAACCCACCACCAGGGCCGGGTCCCAGGAGGTCTGGTCGGTGTCATAGCCGATGAAGAACTGGCCGCGCTCCTGCGCTGCCGCGATGATACCCAACGCGCCGCCGCCGGCATTCTGGAAGATGAAGTGCGCGCCCTGGTCGTACATGGACAGGGCCAATTCTTTGTTTTTGGCCTGGTCGCGCCAGTCACCCACAATGCCATACAGGTATTCGTAGTCGGGGTTGATGTATCGGATGCCCGCAGCCGCGCCGGTGATGGCGTTGACGGTGGCCGGCACCTCGTTGCCGATCATCAGGCCGATTTTGCCGGTTGTCTCAAAGGTGGTGGTCTCGCCGGCGACGGTCACCTCGCCCTGTTCCTCCAGCAGCGCGGCATATACGCCCGCCATGAAGCCGATCTCGTTTTTGGCAAAAAACTCGGTGACATACTGGTCGTTGCCGCCGGCCTCCACGTCGTACACCAGGAATTTCTGGTCCGGGAAATCGGGCCCCACGGCATTCACCGGATCCAGCCCGTTGCTGCCGGCGATGAAGATCAAATCATACTCGCCGCTCTCGGCATACTCGATGATGAAAGCCTCGTAGTCGGGATCGGTGGCCGGCTCGGAATAGTCCATCTCAAAGCCCAGCACCTCTTGGGCGGCCAGCAGGCCGTAGTAGCAGGCGTCCCCGATGGCGCCGTCGCCAAGGCCGCCAAGGGTGGTGATGTAGGCGATGCGCTTGCCGGCGCCGACGCCGGCATCCCCTCCGCCGCTCTCGGCGGAGGGATCTGCGTCATCACCTGTGGATGCGGTTGAGGCGGCCGCCGCCTGGGAGGCCGGGGCACTGCTGCCCGAGTCGCCGCAGGCGGCGAGCATCAGGACGAGAACGAGCATCAGGGCGGTAACGAGGGTCAATCCTCTTTTCATGTATAACCTCCTGTAGTTCTCATGGGTCTTTCCCCATCATTCGTGGCCGAAAGCTCCGAACTAACGCTCCAGCACGTCGGTGAAGGCCTCCACTTCCTCCCAGGTATTGGGGGAGGTGATTTTGCCGGTTTTCAAATCGTCAAACACCTGGTCCATGATGGCCTGCATCTCACTTGAAACCTCCAGGTCCGGGTTGTAGGTGAACATGATGCCGCCGTTGGACGCGTTATTTTCCTCGGCCACGCCCCAGGGCAGCTGGCCCGTGGTGCAGAAGGTCTCAAGCACACGCAGGATGGTGGCGTCGTTGGCCTTGCGGGAGGAGCCCACCACCAGCTCGGGGGCCCATTCGGTTTGGTCGGTGTCGTAGCCGATGAAGAACTGGCCGCGCTCCTGTGCCGCCGCAATGATGCCCAGCGCGCCGCCGCCGGCGTTCTGGAAGATGAAGTGGGCGCCCTGGTCATAGATGGACAGGGCCAGTTCCTTGTTCTTGGCCTGGTCCTTCCAGTCCCCGACGATACCGTACAGGTATTCATAATCCGGGTTGATGTAATGGATGCCCGCGGCCGCGCCGGTGAGGGCGTTCACAGTGCTGGGCACCTCGTTGCCGATCATCAGGCCGATTTTGCCGGTTGTCTCAAAGGTGGTGGTCTCGCCGGCGATGGTCACCTCGCCCTGTTCCTCCAGCAGCGCGGCAAATACGCCCGCCATGAAGCCGATCTCGTTTTTCGCAAAGAACTCCGACACATACTGCTCATTGCCGTCGGCCGAGATATCGTACACCACAAACTTCTGGTCCGGGTAGTCGCCGCCCACGGCGTTCACCGGGTCCAGGCCGTCGTTGCCGGCCAGGAAGATCAAATCATAGTCGCCGCTCTCGGCGTATTCAATGATCAGGGACTCGTAATCCGGGGCGCTCATGGGCTCGGAGTAATCCATCTCAAAGCCCAGCACCTCCTGGGCAGCCAAAATGCCATGGTAGCAGGCGTCGCCGATGGCGCCGTCGCCAAGGCCGCCAATGGTGGTGATGAGGGCAATGCGTTTGCCAACACCGGCACCGGTGCCTTCCCCATCACCCTCGTCGGGGGCCTCCGCGTCGCCGCCGGCAGATGCGGGCGAGCTGCTGTCCGCCGCCTGGGAGGACGGGGCGCTGCTGCCGGAGCCGCCGCAGGCGGCAAGCAGTACCAGGGAGAACACAAGCAGCAGGACAGTGGTAAGGTTCAGTACTTTTTTCATTTTTTTACCTCCAGTATTCCTCGTGTGTTTCTTCCGACCATTTCACTTCTATTGCACATGCGGCCAGGCCGCAATGCTACCATAGTGGATAAGGGCCGCTTTGCGCGGCCGGTAAAACCATTGGGTCAGTCCTGTGCTTTTTGGGCTTTGTGCTGCTGGATGGCCCGGGTCAGCTTGGGAACCATGGTGTTCAAATCGCCCACCACAGCAAGGTCTGCCATGGCCATAATGGGGGCGTTCTCATCCCGGTTGATGGCGATGATAAAATCCGACTCCTCCATGCCTGCCACATGCTGCAAGGCGCCCGACACCCCACAGGCCATGTATAGCTGGGGACGCACCGTCTTGCCGGTTTGCCCCACCTGGCGATCCTTTTCAATCCACCCGCTGTCCACCCCAATACGGGTGGCGGCCACCTCGCCGGAGAGCTCTGCCGCCAGGGCGTGCAGGGGGGCGTAGCCATCGGGCCCGCCCACGCCGCGCCCGCCGGCCACCAGCACCTTGGCCGCGGTGATGTCCACCGCTTTGCCCTCATGCTGGCACACCTGCTGCACCTTCACGTTCATATCCGCAGGGGTGAAGGCCACCTCCAGCTTTTCAACAGCGCCGGTTCGGGCGGCGTCCGGCTCCAGGCGCTTCATCACACCGGGGCGCACGGTGGCCATCTGGGGGCGGTAGTCCCGGCACACGATGGTGGCCATCAAATTGCCGCCAAAGGCCGGGCGGGTCATCAAAAGCAGTTTCTCCTCGGGGTCAATCTCCAGGGCGGTGCAGTCGGCCGTGAGGCCGGTGTGGACACGGGCCGCCACCCGAGGGGCCAGGTCCCGCCCGATGGAGGTGGCGCCGAACAGCAAGATCTCCGGATCGAACTTTTCAATCACAGCCGTGAGGGCCCTGGCGTAAGGCTCTGTCACGTAGGTCTCCAGCATGGGGTCATCCACCAGGATCACCCGGTCCGCCCCGCTATGCACCAGCCCCTGGGCTTTTTGGGCCACGTTGTGGCCCATCAGAACGGCAACCACTTGCTGCCCAAGGTCGGCGGCGAGGCGCTGCGCCTCGCCCAGCAGTTCCAGGCCCACCTTCTGCACGCGGCCCTTTCGCTGCTCAATCACCACATAAATATCCTTACCCATGGTTATTCTCCTTCTAAATGATGCACAGCTCGTCCAACTTCTGCACGATGGTGTTCACAGCCTCGTCCTCGGACAGGCCGGCCAGCCGTATGCCCTGGCCTTTCAGCTGCTTGGCAAAGCTTTTTACCACATTGGTGGGGGAACCCTTCAGCCCAATCCAATCGGGGTTCAGCCCATCCTTCAAGTCCTCAAATCCCAAAACGGGGATATCGGCGGCGTAGGCCTCCACCGTGCCCCGCACCGTCATGTGCCGGGGCTGAACCGCCTCGGCCAGCACCGTGACCAGGCAGGGGAACTTGGCCTCGATCAGGTGGTAGCAATCCTCGTACTGCCGCTTAACCACCACCCCGTCCGCCTCGGCGCGGATCTCTTCGGCGTAGCTGATTTGGGGAATGCCCAGGCGTTCCGCAACCTGGGGGCCAACCTGGGCGGTGTCGCCGTCGATGGCCTGGCGGCCGGCGATGATGAGGTCATAATCGCCTTTTTTCAGCGCGGCGGCCAGAATTGTGGCGGTGGCGTAGGTGTCGCTGCCACCAAACTCGCGCGCCGACAGCAGGATGGCGTTGTCACAGCCCATGGCCAGCGCTTCCCGCAGGGCCACATCCGCCTGGGGCGGGCCCATGCATATTGCGGTGACGCTTGCGCCGGCGCCGTCCTTGATGCGCAGGGCCGCCTCCAGCGCCGCCTTGTCGTCCGGATTGATGATGCTGGGCACCCCGTCACGGATGAGGGTATTGGTTTTGGGATCCAGCCTCACCTCGGTGGTGTCCGGCACCTGCTTGATGCAAACCGCTATCTTCATTGCCCGCTCCTCCTATTTCACTTTCATGGCGCCGGCGATGACCATCTTCATCACTTCACTGGTGCCCTCGTAGATCTCGGTGATCTTGGCGTCCCGCATCATGCGCTCCACCGGGTATTCCCGGGCATAACCGTAACCGCCAAACAGCTGCACGGCGCCGCGGGTTACCTGGCAGGCCACGTCGCTGGCAAACAGCTTTGCCATGGCCGCGTGGGAGCCGTAGGGCTGCCCGGCGTCCTTGGCCGCGGCCGCCCGGTAGGTGAGAAGCCGGGCGGCGTCCACCTGAGTTTGCATTTCGGCAATTTTAAACTGGGTGTTCTGGAAGGCAGAGATGGGCTTGCCAAACTGCTTGCGTTCCTTCACATATTTCACTGCCTCGTCCAGCGCGCCCTGGGCCAGGCCCACCGCCTGGGCGGCAATGCCGATGCGCCCGGCGTCCAGCGCCTTCATGGCAATTTTGAAGCCATCCCCCTCGCGGGACAGCAGGTTCTCCTTGGGCACGCGCACGCCGTCGTAGGTAACCACGCAATTGCTGGCGGCGCGGATGCCCATGCGGGGAATGTTGGCCGAGACAGAAAGGCCGGGCATGCCCTTTTCCACAATAAAGGCCGACATGCCGCGGGCGCCCTTTTCCCGGTCGGTGACGGCGAAGGCGACAAACACGTCTGCAAATCCGGAGTTGGTGGTGAACACCTTGGAGCCGTTCAGCACGTAATCGTCCCCATCTAAAACAGCGGTTGTCTGGCCGGCGGCCACATCGCTGCCGGCGCCGGGCTCTGTCAGGGAAAAACAGCCGAATTTGCTGCCGTTCACCAAAGGCCGCAGGTGTTTTTGCTTTTGCTCCTCACTGCCAAACTCGTTCAGGCAGTGGCAGCACAGGGATGTGTGCACCGAGATGGTGATGCCGGTACTGCCGTCCACCTTGGAAACCTCCTCCATGCATAGCACGTAGGACAGGTTGTCCGCCCCGGCGCCGCCGTATACCGTGGAATAGGGAATGCCGAAGAAGCCCGCCTGCTGCATCTTCTGCAAAAGCTGGGGAGAGTATTCCTCGGCCTCATCCATGTCGCGGGCCAGGGGTTTGATTTCCGCCTGTGCAAAGCTGCGGTAAAGCTGCTGCTGCAACTGATGCTGCTTGCTAAGGGTAAATTCCATAGTGCAAACCTCCGTTGGTGATGTCACCCTCGCCGCCTGCCGGGAGGGGCTGTTCACTTGTCAAGGAAATTATACTTTCTATGCAAAATATTTGTCAACATATTATTTGCCTAAAAATTAACGAATTATTTGGAAGTATACACAATTTTGCGGAATAATGCCGGTCTTCACAGGCTTGTATTGACAAAAGGGCATGAATGGGGGTACAATATTATTTGTATACAAACTACTTGCTCAAAAGTAAGCTATGCGGTGGGTGGTTTCCCAGATAAGGAGCAGCATTATGGAATTAGATGAATGTATCAATTTTTCACTGACGCGGGCGCAGAACAGCGTATTCAACTACTTTAAGAACAAACTGAGCCCCCTGGACGTAACGCCGGTGCAGTACGCCGTGCTGAAGTGCCTGTGGGACAATGGCGACCAGTTGCCCACCCAGATATCCCAGGCCATCTGCCTGGAGTCCTCCACGGTGACGGGAATATTGTCTCGCATGGAAAAGAAAGACCTGATTGAGCGCGTGCACAGCGAAACAGACCGCCGCGCCGTGAACATCCGCATCAAGCCTGCCGGCGTGGCACTGCGGCCCGCCATCGAGACGGCCATCAAGGAGGCCAACGAAGAGGTGATGCGTGGAATGGGAACCGGGGACATGGCTCAACTGTGGGGCTGGATGGATCACATTGTGGCCAATGTGGAGGCCCTTGTGTCGGCGCCGGACTATGCGACGGCGTCCTCCTCCGGCTGACAGGCACGGCAGAAAGGGGAGTTGTGAAAATGGAACTGAATAAGGGCACGGCAGTCACCCTGGAGGTGACGGTGGACGAGACCAACCTGGCCAGCGCTGTGGGCAGCGGCCTGCTGGATGTGTTTGCCACACCGGCGATGATCGCCCAGATGGAGAGCGCCGCGGCCCAATGCATGGCCCAGGGGCTCACCGAGGGGCAAGCCTCGGTGGGTACCCGCATTGAGGTGGAGCATCTGGCTGCCACCCCCCTGGGCCTGGTGGTCACTGTTACGGCCACCGTTGTGGCTGTGGATGGCCGGCGGGTAGATTTTTCTCTGGAGGCCGGTGACAAAACCGGCGTTGTGGGCCGGGGCACCCATTCCCGCTTCGTGGTGGATGTAGATCGCTTCATGGCCAAGGCTTTGCAAAAGCAGGGTTAGGGTATATATGACTGTCCGCCCATGGGGCGGAAGCCGTCAAAAAATGTGAATGCCGCCCCCCTACCGGACGGGATTTCAACAAAAAACAGCAACCAAAAAGCCCCGCCAAACCTAATGGTTTGACGGGGCTTTGGGCAATAAGGCCACCATACTAAACAGATTTTCTCAAGCATCAACGCATATCCAGGACAGGGCTCCGTGCGCTCCTCCTGTGCTGCGGCAAACTCGGACGATGGGCAAAAATGCGCAGCGATTTCTCTCTATCCATGCTTTTTCAAATTCCACGCTCCCCTCTTTGTTATTCTCTGCTTTACATACCCTTGTATTATGCTAAAATTAAAGCATATCGAATATTTCGAGCGCACGAAAGGGGCCATGGGTGAGGATTGCCATTGTAGACGATATGCCACAGGAACGCGAAGCCATGGCGGCACAGGCCATGGCAGCTTGCGATGCCATCGGGATCCCCTGCGATGTGGTGTCCTTCAACAGCGGCGATGCCCTGTTGCGGAAGTACACGCCGGGCGGGTACGATGCCGTTCTGCTGGATATTTTTATGGACGGCACCGATGGGATGGAAACCGCAAAGAAGCTGCGCGAGGGCGACCGACAGGTGAAGCTGGTGTTTGTCACGGTGAGCGACAGCCACGCCGTGCAGGGCTTTGAGGTGCAGGCCACCCATTATCTGGTGAAGCCCGCCACCCCCCAGCAGATGGAGTGCGCCCTGCGGGCCTGCCTCACCCGCCAAAACCTGGACGAACGCTTCATCACCGTCAAGTCGGGGCACCAGCAAATTCAGGTGCTGTTCAAAAATATCATCCGCACCTCAAAGGGGCGCAACTATGTCACCCTGCACACCACCCGCGGGGACGTACGGGTCTATGTGTCCTACCTGCAATTCGCGCCCCAGCTGCTGGCCGACGCCCGTTTTGTGCAGTGCAGCTATGGCGCCCTGCTCAACATGGAGTACGTCTCCCGACTGGACAACCGTGGTTTTGTGTTGGACGACGGGCAGGTGGCTTACGTGCCCCGCCGGGAACGGGAGCGCATCCGCGCCGCCTGGGTGAGCTACGAGGCCGAAATGCAGAAGGAGCGGTGGGCATGAAAAGACTGTTGGCATGCATTTGTGGGCTGCTGATGCTGGCCGGGCTGGCGGTGCCGGTGGCAGCCGCCATAGCGAAGACAACTCCACTGGCGAGCGCCGACGCAGCCGGTGCGCCGGTGCTGTCCGGCGCAAACGGTGGGATGGAGCGCTCCACCGCTACCGAAACAACGGTGGCCGGCCTGCGCTACCGCATTGACGCAGCGGTGAACGGCATGGCGCTGGATGGCATACCCGGCACCCAGGTGGAGCTGTGGCACAACGCGCCCGCCGGCCTGCGGGTGGTGGACGAGCAGGGCGGCGAGCTGCCCAATGTCACCTGCGACGAAGCCCGGGGGCGCGTCGTTTTCACGGTGAATACCCCCGGCATATATACGCTGCTGGAGCCGGACGGCGCGGCGGCCCCGCTGCCTGTGCAGGCCGCGGCGGACGCCATAACCACCAGTGAAAACAGCCTGCCGGGCTGGGGCGCCATACTGGCGGTGGGCGGTGTTGGGGTGCCGGCGGTCGGGGTCGCAGGCGGCCTTTTGCACCGCCGCGCCAAAGCGCGCCGCGGCGAATGAGCGGCCCGGCGCGCCGGATACTGACTACCGCGTTGACGGTGCTGGGGGCACTGGCCGCGGCGCTTCTGGTTTTTCTGTCCCTCTACCGGTGGGACAACAAATACACCCAGCCCGGCCCCAAGGCGCTGGCCGGGCTGCTCTATCTGGATGGCGGGCAGGCGGAGGGTCTCCACTTCCTGACGAGCGAATGGGAATATTACCCCGACGTGCTGCTGGCGCCCGGGGATTTTGGCGTGCCTGCGCCCCAACCGGAGCAGTATGTCTTCATCGGCGGGTACAGCAATTTCAGCGCGGGGCAGGCACAGCGCGGCCCCCACGGCCAGGCCAGCTACCGGCTGACGGTGCGCCTGCCCGAACAGCCGCGCGCCTACGCCCTGCTGATGCCCGACGTATACTGCGCCTACCGGCTCTATGTGAACGGCCGCCTGCTGCTGGAAATGGGCGCACCGGAGGCGGATGGCTACACCCCCCGCCTGGGCGAGCGGACGGTCGCCTTCGAGGCGTCGGGCAGTGTGGAGATTCTTCTGGCGGTGGCCGGGCGGGAGTACATCACCGCAGGGCTCACCCACC
>JAJDIZ010000047.1 GCA_030266915.1 Ruminococcaceae bacterium OttesenSCG-928-D13
GGGGGTCGCTGATTGGCGACACCTGGGAGAGCCTGCTGCTGAGCGCCCGTCCGGGGGACGGCTTCCCCACGGCCTTTGCGATGAACGGCTTCCTCAAGGCCGAGCCGATGGGAACCGGTGGCTTTGCCGTGCTGGGCGAGCGGGAGGTGGCCCTGGTCTCTGACACCGGGCGGGAACTGGGCAAGCGGGTGCAGCACAACTACGTGCAGCCCGGCCTCTCCGCCGGGAACACCCGGGTGGTGGTGTATAGCCGGGGCGGCCGGGAATACATCGTGCAGGGCCGCAGCAAGACCATCCTGCGCGGCGACACTGAGATGGACATCCAGTTTTGCGAGCTTAGCCCCGGGGGCTGGCTGCTGGTGGCCTCGGCCTCGCGCCACAGCGCCGAGGCGCAGGTGTACGGCCCCACGGGCGACTGGCAGTTCACCTGGCCCGCCGAGGACGGCGACAAGCCGGTGATGGCCAGCTTCAACAAGGACAACAAGAACCTGGTGCTGGGTTGTGTGTCCGCCAAAAACGGCGCACTGGGCAGCACCATCCATGTGCTGCGCATCGACAGGGACACCACCGTCGCCAAGATTCGGGCCGACGGCGCCCTGCTGATCGAGCTGCACTATCTGGACAATGGCCGCATCCTTGCGGTTTACGACAGCTTCACCGCCCTTTTCAACCAGCAGGGGGAGGAGCTGGCCCGCTACGAGTACGGCCAGCGGCGGCTGGCCAACGCCGACGTGTGGGACGGCAAGGTGGCGCTGCTGTTCGGCGCCGCCAGCCAGGACACCCTGCACACCGTGCTGCTGGACAATGACCTTGGCCAGCTGTTCGACATTTCCGCCGAGGCGCTGAGCGGCACCTCGCCCCGGGTGCTGGCCGACAAGGGCGGCGCCTTCCTGCTGCAGGGCCAGCAGGTGACGGCCTACAACCTGACGGGCGCGGCTGTGGGCAGCTACCAAAGCGAGGAAAAAACCCTGACCCTAACCCACGGCGGCCAGCCGCTGCTGCTCTGCTCGGCCACGGTGGTGCCGCTGGAGAACCTGCTGCGTGGTGCCGCGCCCGACGCCGACCCGGCCGCCTCGGACCTCTCCCGGCTGGCGGAGGCATCCGGTGTGTCGGATTTGGCGCCCAACCCCGGCAACGCCGGCACAAGCCCGCCGGACAGCGCCGCCGATTCCGCCTCAGACAGCAACCCGGCCAGCGACGCCGGCAGCGGCACAAACAGCGCCGGCTCCGAAGGCGCCGAAACCCCTGAAACCGATAACCCCGGGGAAGGAGACCCCTGATGCTCCTGCAATCCATCATTCTGGACCTTGTTGTGCTGGCGGTGCTGGCCCTCTGCGCGGCTTTTTACGCCCGCCGCGGCCTGCTGGCCAGCATTTTCAGCCTGCTGGGCACGCTGGCGGCCCTTATTCTGGCCGGCCTTGCGGCCAACTATCTGGCCCCGGCCATTTTCAATACCTTTTTCCGCCCCGGCATGGAACAGCGGGTGGCCGACACCATCGCCGAGTCCGGCGTGATGAGCCTGGAGCAACTGCTGGCCGCGGTGCTGGGATTTTTGCCCGAAAGCCTCCTTGAGGGCGTGGCGGAGCGAATCAGCGCCGGGCTGGACTTCACCGCCCCGAATGTGGCCGCCCTGGTGGTGGAACAGGTGGTGGCCCCGCTGGTGGTGCCGTTCATCATCGTCATTGTCTTTTTTGTGCTGTTTTCCCTGCTGCGCCTGCTGATGCGGCTGCTGCGGAGCCTGCTGGTAGGGGTCAACCGCATCCCGGCGGTGGGCGCCGTCAACAGCGCGCTGGGCGCCGTGGTGGGCATCGCCATCGGAGCCCTCTACATCTACCTGGCCTTCTGCGTCATCTGGGCCTACGATTCGGTGAACCCCGCAAGCCCCATCGGGGAGACCTATTTCGCCAATTCCCTGAGCTTCAACCTGCTGGCCGGACTGAATTTCTTCGCCTGACAAGCGGTTTTATCCGGCAAATATGGTGAAAAGGTGATATTTTTAGCAGACGGCCCATTCGATTGCCAAATTGTGAAAAAAGGTGTATACTACAAATGGAGAGATGTACACCAAAACCGGGCTTGCCATGGGGAATGGCAGCCTGTGACAATAGACTTGACTTGCCCGCAGCCCGGGCAGCGCAGAAAGGCAACTATCAATGATGATGTGTACAAAATGCAAGAAACGGCCGGCCATTGTCTTCATCCAGCGCATGGACGGAGAGGGCAACCACAGTGACGGGTATTGCCTCACCTGCGCCCACCAGCTGGGCATCAAGCCGGTGGACGATATGATCAAGCAATTCGGCATCTCCGAGGGGGACCTGGAGAACATGGAGGAGCGGTTTGCCGGGTTCATTGGCGAGGGCGGCATCGAAGCCCTGCAGCCGACGGAGGACTCCAGCCTGCCCGCCGAGACCGGTGGGGAGGAGGGCGGCGAAGGGGATGACGACTTCGTGCCCGGCTCCTCGGCCACCTTCCCGTTTGTGTTTGGCGGGGCCGCCAAGGACGAGGCGGGCGAGCGGGACGGTAACCGCCGCAGCAGCGCCGCGGGCAAGAAAAACCAGAAGCGGAAGTTTCTGGACACCTACTGCGACAACCTGACCCAGAAGGCCGCCGAAGGCCGGCTGGACCGGATCATCGGGCGGGACCGTGAGATCTACCGCACCATCCAGATACTCAGCCGCCGCCAGAAGAACAACCCCTGCCTGATCGGTGAGGCCGGGGTGGGCAAAACCGCCATCGCCGAAGGCATCGCCCTGCGCATCGCCCAGGGGGAGGTGCCCTCCCGCCTGAAGGATAAAGAAATCTACCTGCTGGACCTGACCAGCCTGGTGGCCGGCACCCAGTTCCGCGGCCAGTTCGAAAGCCGGGTGAAGGGGCTGATCGGGGAGGTAAAGGCGGCCGGAAACGTCATTTTGTTTATCGATGAGGTGCACAACATCACCGGCGCGGGCGATTCTGAGGGCGCGATGAACGCCGCCAACATCCTGAAGCCCGCCCTGTCGCGCGGGGAGATTCAGGTGATCGGCGCCACCACCTTCTCGGAGTACCGCAAGTTCATCGAGAAGGACCAGGCCCTTGAGCGCCGCTTCCAGCCCGTGAAGGTGGAGGAGCCCAGCATCGAGGACACCATCGCCGTGCTGGGCGGGGTGAAGGAGTACTACGAGGAGCACCACCACGTCAAGGTGTCGGACACCATTGTGGAGCAATGCGTGAACCTCTCCGAGCGGTACATCACCGACCGGTTTTTGCCCGACAAGGCCATCGACCTGCTGGACGAGGCCTGTGCCTGCTGCAGCCTGCGCCATGCCGAGATCACCCGCTGGCAGGACGCCGAGCAGCTTTTGAAGGAGCTGACCGAGGAGGAGACCGCCCTCGAGCAGAAGCACGAGCCGGACTACCAGCGCGTGGCCGAGGTGAAAAGTGAGATTGCCCGGCAGCAGGGCGCTTTGGAGATCCTGCGCGCCGAGGTGGCCAAGATCAACGTGACCATGGAGGACGTGGCCCGGGTGATCGAGCTGTGGACCGGCATCCCGGCTGTGAAGATCGAGGAGAGCGAGTACTCAAAGCTCGCGAACCTGGAGGAGCGGCTGAAAGAGAAGGTGGTCGGCCAGGACGAGGCGGTGCATCTGGTGGCCAGCGCCATCAAGCGCAGCCGGGCCGATATCTCGGGCCGCCGCCGCCCGGCCAGTTTCATCTTTGTGGGCCCCACCGGGGTGGGCAAAACCGAGCTGGTGAAGCAGCTTGCCTTCCAGCTGTTCGATAGCGTGGACCCGCTGATCCGCCTGGACATGAGCGAGTTCATGGAGAAGCACGCCGTCTCCCGGCTGATCGGCTCGCCCCCGGGCTATGTGGGCTACGACGAGGCCGGCCAGCTGACCGAGAAGGTGCGCCGCAAGCCCTACAGTGTGGTGCTGTTCGATGAGATTGAGAAGGCCCACCCGGACGTGATGAACATCCTGCTCCAGATTCTGGACGAGGGCAAGATCAACGACGCCCAGGGCCGCACGGTCAGCTTCGAGAACACCGTCATCTGCATGACCAGCAACGCCGGCAGCGGCGACAGGGTGGCCAATGTGGGCTTCGACAAGACCGTCTCCGAGATCAGCCAGGAGAAGTCGATGAAGGCCCTGAAGGACTTTTTGCGGCCGGAGTTCCTCTCCCGGGTGGACGAGATTGTGGCCTTTAAGCCGCTGACGCCCGAGGACCTGGACGCCATCGCGGCCCTGATGCTGGCCGAATACAAGGAGCCCCTTGTGACCAAGGGCATCTCCCTCACCTGGAACCTGGAGGCCCTGAGCCTGCTGGTGGAGAAGGCCAAGGGTGGCAAGTTCGGCGCCCGGGACCTGCGCCGGGTGATCCGCAAAGAGGTGGAGGACCGGATTGCCGAAGGGCTGATTGCCAACAGCGCCCTGCAACAGGTGCGTGTGGGCGCGGCCGACGGCGAGATCGAGGTGGCGCTGGACTGACCGGCGCGGCCGTGCATAAACAGAGCCACTCAAAGGGCCGGGCAATTCCGGCCCTTTTACTTTTAAATTGATAACTTGAGGACAGGGAAGGAGTATTGATTATGGAAATTCGCGACAATGCGCCCCGGTTCAGCTTTTTCACCCGGGAGCGGGATATCGAGTACCTGCGGGCGGCCATCCGCGCGGGGGAGCGTGCCAGGGCGGCAGGCAACCACCCCTTTGGCGCGGTGCTGGTGGACGGGGACGGCAACATCCTGCTGGAGCAGGGGAACGTGGAGGTGACCGAGCACGACCACACCGGCCATGCCGAGACGGCCCTGGCCCGGGCGGCTTCGAAAAAGTACGACCGGGATTTTCTGTGGAACTGCTCCCTCTACACCTCTTTCGAGCCCTGCGCCATGTGTGCCGGGGCCGCCTACTGGACCAACATCGGGCGCATCGTGTACGGCGCCTCGGAACACGACCTGCTGGCCGACACCGGCGCGAATGATGACAACCCCACCTTCGATTTGGATTGCCGCACCGTGCTCTCCCGCGGGCAGAAGGCGATGGTGGTGTGCGGCCCCTACCCCGAGGTGGCGGACGAGGCCCGGGCCAGCCAGGCCGGTTACTGGGATTGATTTGCCCCGGAACCGGGCGTTTCTGTTCCCCCGCCCACAGCGGAAAAATGGAAGTTTTGAGTGTATTAACGTAAATTATAAGTTGTAGTCAAAAAAGGTGTTAAGTTTTTACACCACCGGACGATAGAATATACAGAAGTCCCCTCAGCTTGTCATCCGGAGCGGCTGCGGGGGCGGAACCTGCTATAGCTGTTTTTATTGTTTTAATGTTTTTTGTATTTGTGTCTTTGCGTTCGTTTTACAATTGAATACTGTTTTAGGGGGATTTGTGAACCATGGTAATCCAACACAACCTAAGGGCTATAAATAGCCATAGGACGTTGGGTGTCAACAATTCACAGGTCAAGAAAGGTCTGGAGAAGCTATCTTCGGGCTATCGTATCAACCGCGCCGCCGATGACGCTGCCGGGCTGGGCATCTCTGAGAAGATGCGCGCCCAGATCACCGGGCTTAGTCGTGCTGTCAAAAATGCGCTCGATGGTTCATCTTTGGTGCAAACTGCCGAAGGTGCCATGCAGGAAATGCACGGCATGCTTAACCGAATGGTTGAGTTGGCAACCCAGAGCGCCAATGGCACCTTGGGTGCGGAAGAGCGACAAAAGATCGAAAGTGAATTGGATGCCCTGAAAGAAGAGATCGACAGAGTCTCCGAAGCCACGAACTTCAACGGCATCAAGCTATTGAATGGGGAGCTGGACAAGGAGTGGCAGAATGTTACCCGTATTCATCCCAGCGGGGATGTGACGCCGGTGGCGACGCCAGGCGGCGAAGATATTGCAGCTCCATATGTTTCCACTTTGCCTGGCGGAGAATTGAACGGCGTTCCGGATTCATTTCTTACGGGGGGAACCGGCCCGATTAAGGTGGAGCCCAAGCCGCTTACCGGAAATTCCACCCATCTTGTGTTCTCCATAGAGAACCGCAACAGCCCCGGTAATTATCTGACCTATGAGATGGACATGCGTCCGCTTATCAAGCATGACAAGGATATAACTTATGATTTGGACCTGAGCCCCTTCGGGACCGTGAAGCTTGAGAATGCTGACGCTCCGTCTGTGGGTACGCGGTATTTGGTGCGTGGACTGGCCAACTACCTGAACAGCCTTAACCCGCAGCTATCGGTGGATGCAACCGAGATATCCAAAACCACAAGGGAACTTGTGGATATCGACGGCCTGATTCTGCAGGTGGGTGACACCGACCACGATTATCAAAAGATTTATGTGAAGATTCCAAACATGAATACCGATGGGCTTGGCATCAGCGGCATCACGATGATCACTCAGGAAGCTGCCGCCTCCTCCATCAATTCCATACGAGACGCCATTGACTATGTGTCGGCCAACCGGGGCAATATGGGGTCTTTGCAGAACCGGTTGGAGCACACAATCAACAACCTTGAGACGACGGTGGAAAACCTGACTGCGGCCGAAAGCCGAATACGGGACGTCGACATGGCCAAGGAACATATGACCCTGACCAAAAACCAAATATTGACCGAAAGCTCGCAAAGCATGCTGGCTCAGGCCAATATGCAGCCGCAGCAGGTGCTGCAGTTGCTGCAATAACCGGCGATAGCGCCGGCTAAACAGCCCCTAGAACCGCCTACCTGATTCCGGCCGGAACGGGTGGGCGGTTTTCTATTTGTCACGCGTGGGTGCTGCGGGCGGAAAATCCGGCCCGGGAAGCTGAAAATTATTTTTCCATCGGCCAATTTTGACCGAAAAATGGATTGAAACCGGTCGGGGCTTTGTTGTATAATACAAAATAAGGTAATTATGTACATTTTTAAGGTGAAATAACACCGTATACGGTGTTGACGAGGGTGGATGTGCGCGTTTCCAACCACTGGGGAAGGGTGAGGCAGATGAATCGATCCTGGCAGACCAAGCTTGCGGCCTTTGCAAAACGGCATCCGGCACTGAAAGTTCCGGTATTCCTGTTGCTGTGGGCCGGCTTCAAGTTGAGCGCCGCGGCGGAGGCCTGCGGCCGGAAATGGGGCGATTCATGGGACGGCAGGCCGGCCGGGCACCACAGCTGGCGGCTGCGGGTGTTGTCCTTCACCATGGCGCTGCTTGTGGGCTTCGCCGCCCTGCCGGCTGCGCGGTATCACGCCGAGGAAGCCCCTTTGCCGGAGTTTTCTCTAACGGATGAGGACGAGGCTCCCCCGGCAGAGAACCAGGATGAGACGGACGCCCCGGAAGCGGGCGCAGATGACGGCTCGGACGACGCGGATGGCAGCGACGCCGGCGACAGCTCTGAGATTGATGACGGCGAATCTGATGACACCAGCAACCCTGGTGATGACAGCGGCTCTGACGAGGATGGCGGCGGGGACGACAGCTCCGGCGGAGAAGATGACGGCGAGGCTGATTCAGGCACCGATGCGCCGAGCGAGGCCCCGGATAACGGGGATAAAAATGTTGACGATCAACCCATTCTTGTAACCGGCTTTCCCGAGCTGGATGGGGCCGTTCTGGTTCAGGAACACCCGCTTGGAACCACACTGGAGGAGCTGCTGCTGCCCGAGACGCTGGACGTTACGCTCGGCGGTGCGGCGGCCGAAGCAGAAGCGGCTGACGGTGCGAAGCTGGCAGACGGCCAAAGCGGGCAAGCCCCTGATCCGTCTGCAGGCAGTGCGGAGCCCAAGGTGTTTTCCCTGCCGAAAAAGACCGGCGGTGAGGATTCGGCCGGGGCGGCCGAAAAGAAGAACGACGGGTACGAATCCATTCCGGTGGGCTGGCTGGCCCAGCCGGAATACGACGCAAAGAAAGCCTACACCTATACCTTCACCCCGGTGCTGCCCGAAGGGATGGCACTGGCCGAGGGTGTGGTTCTTCCTGCCGTCATCGTGGTGCTGGGTGGAACGGAAATGCAGCCGACCGCAAGCCTTGTCTATGTTAAAAGCGGCGGCACCGGTAACGGCGACGAAACCAACCCGTTTGGCACGTTGAAAGACGCGGTGGCGGCCCTTGCCACCAGCGGCGGCACGGTTGTTTTGCTGAGCGATCTCACCGGGCAGCCCAACGTTGCCGCGTTTTCCAATGCGGCAATAACAATTACCTCTAAAGACAGCAACAAGTACAAGGTGACCCGAGGTGAAACAGGCGCCCCTTTCCTGCAGGTTGGAGGCGGCGCGTCGCTGAGGCTGGAAAATGTTACGTTGGACGGCAACGATCTGACCTCCACGCTGCAAAGCCCGCTGGTGCGCACCTTCCCCGATAGTGTGAGCCTGGAGTTGAATAATGCCGCCCTGCAAAACAATGGAAACATGGTCGCCAGCGGCAACACCACGGGTGGCGGGGCCATCTTTGCCACTGAGAGCAAGGTGACCATGACAAACGGCTCCACGATAAGCAACAACAAGGCCGTGCGCGGTGGCGGCATCTATCTGGACCAGATGGCCACCCTGATTATCGAGGACGGGTGCAGTATCTCGAACAACACCGCCACCAATGGCGGCGGTGTTGCGCTGGGAATGGACGGGCGGCTCACCCTGGCGGGCGGGAGCATCACGGGCAATAACGCCAGCGACCACGGCAAGGATGTGTATCTGGATGGCTCGGTCGACCCGGTTTTGCTGAGCATCATTTCGGGAACCATCGGCTCTCCGGGTGCTTCGGGCGGCGGGCTCTATGTTACGACCGCTGCGTCGGGCGCGGCCCAGGTGCAGATTCATAAAGACTTTTCTCTGAGCAGCACCATTTACGTGGACAAGGCTTTCGAGGCTGGGTCATCCACCTATGGCGCCCCCATCGCCACCTTTGCCAGTAACTTTCCCGCAGGCGGCAGACGCTACCTGGCGGCGGCGCGCTTCATCGGCCCAAGCAGTACGCGTGGGCTGGCCGTGGGCACGGTGGTGAGTGGTTTTGTTCGTATCGTGTCTGATATGCCGGTGAAACTTCATTTTTATGAGGAAGGCCACGCAAGTTACGAGCCCGCGTATCTGGAGAGCCTGCAAGTTGCCCTGGACAATGCCCTTGCGGATGGCTCCGGCCGTGTTGCGTATATCTCCCTGCGGGACGACCTGAGCGGCAGCGAGTCGGCAATCACCGACGGGAAGCTGCGGAACGGCGTCACCGTTCTGCGCTCGGAGGATAACACCAAGGGCTCCGGGGGCACCTCCAAGATTTTTAAGCTTGATTATGGCAACGCAGACTTCGGCTTCAAAGTGGATGCCGGCCAAACCCTCACCATCGACAACGTGGTGGTGGACGATAAAAGCACCAACGGCGCCGCGGTGAAAGTGACCGGCGGCATATTCAACCTGAACGCGGCCGGCAAGATTGCCACCGCCCGGGGCGGCGCCACTGTGACCGGCGGCGCCTTCAACCAGTATGGCGCACTGAGCTTGAGCAGCATCAGCCCGGCGGTGGTGGTTTCCGGTGGCAGCTACACGCTCTACTCAGGCACGGTTTCCGGCGGCAGTGGCATCACCGTTTCCGGCACCGGCGCCATGGGGATGGAAGGCGGCTCTATCACGGGCGCCACCAATGGGGTGAGCGTCATCGACGGCCGTACCTTCACGATGAGCGGCGGCACCATCTCGGGCTCTGGCCAGGCTGGGGTTCAGCTGTCCGGCAGCGGCAAGCTGGCACTGTCCGGCGGGGCTGTTATTACGGGCAACAACAGCTACGGCGTGGAGGTGCAGGGCGCCCCGAACGGCGGAATCCTTGAGATGAGCGGCGGCACCATCAGTGGCCACACCAAGACGCCGGGGCTGTATGTGGCAGGAACCGCCACCATCACAGCCGGCACCATCAGTGGAAACGGCAAGACCGGCAGCACGGACGGCACCGATTCAGGGGTGGGAGCCGGCATATTGGTGGCAGGCGGCACGCTTGGGATCACCGGCACTACCGCTACCATCACAGGCAGCGCCACCAACGGCATCTACCTCAGCAGCGGTACGCTCAACATGGCCGACGGCACCATCTCCAGCAACGCAAACGGCAGCGGCCTGCGTGCGGTGGGGGGGACGCTGAACCTTTCCGGCAATGCCGCCATCACCGGCAATAAGGCGGCCAATGGGGCGGGCCTGTATGTTGAAAGCGGTGTTTCTGCCCTGAACATAACCGGCGGCGCCATCACAGGCAACGAGGCCTCGGCGAGCGGCGGCGGTATCTATCTGGACAAGGCCGCCACCCTTGCGGGCCTTTCTGTCGAGAGCAACAAGGCGGCAAACGGCGGGGGCATTTACCTGAATAAGGATGCTACCCTCACAAGTGTCACAGTCACCGGCAACGAGGCCACGGCAAACGGCGGCGGCATTTATGCCAACAGCAGCCTCAGCCTGCCGCTAGCCTCCGGCGTCACCGTGACGGACAACGAGGCCGCGGCCAAGGGCGGCGGTATCTACAGCGCCGCCGGCCTGCTGGAGCTCAAATCCGGCACCATTGACAGCAGCACCGCGCCCAATAGGGCGGTGGATGGCGGCGGCATCTATGTGGCAGGCGCGGGCATTGGCGCCGGATTCTCCATGACCGGCGGCACGGTTGCCGGCAACACCGCCACAAATGATGGCGGCGGCGTGTACCTCGCCGGCGGCACCCAGTCCCTCACCGGCGGGTCCATCCAGGGCAACAGGGCAGACGCGGACGGCGGCGGCCTCTATTCCGCGGCAACCAGTGGGACGCTTGCGCTGGGCGGTGTCACCATTGGCGGCGCCGTGCAGGCGGACGGCAACACCGCGCTGAACGGCGGCGGTGTGTATGTGCTGAACGGCACCGTGACGGTGAGCGGCAGCACCGCCATCGGCTTCAACAGCGCCAGTGCGGACGGCGGCGGGCTGTACCTTGAAAATGGCGACCTGAGTGTCGGTGGCTCCTTCTTCGACGACAACGAGGCCGGCGGCAACGGGGGCGGCCTGTTTGTGAAGGCCGGCGCCTTTGCCGCCAATGGCGGGAACTTCAGGCGCAACACCGCGGTAAACGGCGGCGGCGTCTACACCCAGGTGAATGTCGGGTTCACAGATACCCTGTTTGACGAAAATGAGGCGACAGGGGCCGGCGGCGGGCTTTATGTGAAGTCAGCCAGCGCCAAGGCCAGCCTTAAAAGCGGTACCCTGTTCACCCAAAACACCGCCCCCGGGCGCGATGGCACGGCCATCTACCTGGACGGCGGCAGCCTTGAGCTGGACGGCGGCCAGGTGGGCGGCGATTTGCAGGCGGGCGACGCCAGCGGCGTGGGCCGCACCAACGGGGTGGGCCGGGCCGGCAGTGAAAAGATTCACCCGGGCAGCAATTTTGATTCGGATATCCGGGTGATGCTGGAGCAGACAAGCGCCCCCTACGAAAAAGGGCACCCCATCTACAGCCAAACGCAGCCCCCGGTTCCCCCAGCTTGCCTTGACTGGCTGGTGCCGGGCGAGTTTACTGCGCTCAGCCTCACAGAAAAACAGGCCGCCGGCAGCTTCTGGACGGCCGGACTCGACACGGGTAAAAACGAAATCCTGCTGATGCGGGGCGCCTGGGTTGCCGGTTCAAACTCAGACAACAAAATCGTGTTCGAGCCGGCCACCATCAAGGTGTATTACCCCGATACCGATGAAACCGAGTTTGCCGCCAGCCTGGATGACGCTTTCATCCTGATAAACAGCTCCGGCCAGGCGGAGGCCGAGATCATCTCGGGCAGTGACCTTGAGGCGGCCGCGGTAACGGTGATGGGCGCCGCCAAAATCACCTTGAAGCCCGACACCGAAAACGCCTCCACCGGGCTGACCATCAAACACACCGGTACAGGTGATCTGTTTACGATGGCGGCCAACCATGCCACCAGTTTGTACTTTAATAAGGTAACAGTGAGGGATGACAGGACAACCTCCACCGGCAGCCTGTTCAACGTCTCGAAGGGTACTTTGGTGCTGAACAGCGGCATCACCCTTGTGAGCAAGAGCGCCAACATGACCCTGGTGACAGCCAGCGGCAACGGCGGCAGCGGAAACAAGGGCGGCATCATTCAGGTGAACCAGCCGGCCCTTACGAGCAGCGCGGACGTTAACTTCAAGCTGAGTGGCAATGCCCAGATACAATTGACCAAGGGCATGCTCGGCGCGGTGAGCTGCACCGGCAGCGCAACCATCTACTTTGCCAACGCATTTGACGGCGTCGACACCGCCGTGCACATCGCGGATAACTCGGTTCCCAAGGACGAGTTGAGCTTTATCGAGCTGGAGAGCGGTGTCCTGCGCCCCGAACTCAAAACGGTGGTGGCCGGCTGCTTCACCGGGCAAACCAGCACCGGCGTCCAGCTGATTGCCGGTGTGACGGCAGATCCAGACAATTTGAGCGAGGAGATCATCATCTGGCAGGCCATTGAGGTGCGCCTGCAGGTGGGCAGTGATCCCCCGGAGGACCACATCAGCCTGACCGCGGCCTTCAACGCCATTCCGCCGAACACCAATAAGGCGGTGACCATCACCGTGCTGCAGGATATCACCACCCCGAAGCAGACGGTGCCGGATAATATCAACCTGACCATCCAGCCGCCCGCAGCCGGCACCAAAACCATCACCCGCGAAACCGGGATTACCGGCGACCTGTTCACCGTGAAAAGCGGCGCCCGCCTGACACTGGCGCAGAACCTGGTGGTGGACGGCGGCGGCGCCGCAAATGCCGGCGGCGCCCTTGTGGCGGTGGAGAGCGGCGGCAGCCTGACCCTCTCGGGCACCCTGCAAAATAACCATGGCGTCAATGGCGGCGCGGTGCGCAATAACGGCGGCACCGTGGCGCTGGATGCCAATGCCCTGATCTCCGGCAACACAGCCACCCGTGGCGGCGGCATCCACAACAGCGGCACCCTTACGCTAACGGACGGCGCCATTGCGGACAACAGCGCCACCGACGAGGGCGGCGGTGTGTACCAAGCCGGCGGCGGCGTCTCCTTTGCCATGACCGGCGGCAAGATCACCGGCAATGGAATCGGAACCAGCGCAAGCCCGGACATTAATGCGGCGGGCAGCGGGGTGCACATCCAGAGCGGCAGCATTAACCTGGACGGCGCCCCGGCCATCGGCAGCCATATATTGGACAACAACCTTTATATGGCCAGCAGCGCCCTGATCGGCATCGGCATGGCCTATACCAGTGCGGCCAGCGTGCATGTGGCAGACAGTGCCGCCTACCTGCAAAAGCTGGTGGCCCAGCGCGGCGACAGCAACGTGACAGCCCCGCAGGCCGCCACCTTCCGCCATGTGGGCACACAGCGCTACATCGGCGGCGTCTATTCCCAAAACAATAAGCAGGTGGCCTGGGGCGAGCCCCGGATTTACCCGGTGCACAGCTGGGACGCCACCGGCACCAAATTCACCTGTGACGGCGACTGGGACAAGCTGCTGTACCTGATGGTGGACGACAAGCTGATGCCGGCGAACGCCTACACCGCCACCGGCACGGCGGGCAACCCCACCAAGTTTGAGCTGAAGCCCGCTGTGATAGGCCAACCCGCCGATGCGGACGTCGGCTATGTTGTGCTGGCCGTTTACACGGACGGCTATGGCGAGGGCGCGGCCAATTCCATCGGGCTGACCATCGAGGGCGGCTCCGAGACCTTCTACACCACGCTGGAGCTGGCGCTGAAGGATGTGCCCGCAAACGCAAACGCTACCATCAAGCTGTACAGCACCACCGTGGTCACCGACGAAACCGATAACCACCGCCTCACCATCGAGGATGGCCGCCACATCACGCTGACCTCCGGCGACCGCGCCGGCGGAAGCGCCACCCACAGCGCGCTGCGCGGCGCGAACACGGCGGGCGATCTTTTCACCGTTGGCGGAAGCGGCAGCGCCGCCTCGCTCACCCTTGAAAACGTGATTGTGGACGGGTGCAAGGCCACGGCGGCCAGCCAAAACGGCAGCCTTGCCCGGGTGAATGCCAAAGGAACGCTGACCCTTGGCACGGACGCTGAACTTAAAAATAACGCTACAACAGGCAATGGTGGCGCGGTTTACCTGAACGGCGGTGCCCTTGACCTGGATGGGGGCATTCTTGCCGGCAATGCGGCGGCCCTGGGCGGCGGCATCTACGCGCCGAGCGGCGCCATCACCGGCCTTGCGGGCACCGTCAACGGCGCTAACGGCACCACCACCGCCAACACCGCCACGAAGGGCGGCGCGGGCATCTGGATAAAGCCCGGCGCCACCTTCACGGTCACCGCCGGGGCCTACGACGGCATTGTGCTGAGCAATGCGGCCAGCGACGGCAACCTGCCCGCCACGCCGCTGATTACCCTCGCCAAGGGCTTTAACAGCGGCATCACCACCAGCCTCAAGCTGGAGGGGGTGGCCAGCGCCGGCGCCACGGCGACGGTTTCGGTGCCGAAGGAGAAGCTGGTGGCCCTGTACGCCGGCGATTTTGAAGACACCGCCAGCCTTAAGCGGGCGGCGGCGCGGCGCATCAGCCACGCCGGCCTGCGCGGCATCCCGATGGGGGCCGGTGTGGTGCTGGCCGAGGCCGACAGCGTGGAGGTGCACGTTCAGGGCAGCACCCCCGAGACCTTCGCCACCCTGGAAGAGGCCTTCGAGGAGGTGCCGCCGGGCGCCACCGCCACCATCACCCTGCTAAACGCCGTTGTGGTGAGTGCGCGGATCGTTGTCGACGGGGGCAGCACTATTACCCTGACGACGCGCAGCACATCGGTTAATTTCACGGCCCGGCGCGGCCAGGGCCTCCTGGGCCATCTGATCACGCTGAAAGGCGGCAGCAGCCTCACCATTAAAGGCAACGACAGTACGGAGACCGTCATTGATGGCTATGCGATCGCCACCACAAATGCGAAGGGCAGCCTGATATACGTCGAGAAGGGCAGCCTCACCATCGCCGCCGGCGGCGGGCTACAGAATAACGCCACGGACGGAAACGGCGGCGCGGTGTATGCCACCAGCGAGGGCACCCTGCGGATGACCGGCGGCACCGTCCAGCTGAACGAGGCGGCAAACGGCGGCGGCATCTACACCGAGGGCCCCTTCACCCTCTCCGGTGGGACCATCACAAGCAACACGGCCAGCGGCAATGGCAACGGGGTATATCTGGCCCAGCCCGCCGCCATGGAGCTGCTCGGCGGCACCATTGGCGAGTCCGGCACCGGAAATGACCTGTTCCAGGAGGCGGCCACCGGGCAGGGCGCCGTCACCCCGGCGCTCACAGTTGCCGGCCCGCTAACGGCCGGCACCGACCGGGAAAACCTGGCCGGCTGGCGGGTGGCCGGCGCAACCAAGCCCTACCTGGACGACGACCGGGTGGCCCTGTTTGGGGATGACCAGAGCCTTACCTATCAGGCCCGGCTGGACACGGCACCTCAGCTGGAATACATCGGCGGCGACAAGAGCCTGTACGCCGTGCTGGACCCGAAGGCCGAGAGCATTCTGCTGCGTGAGTACATCAAATACACCGAGCCGTTGTACCTTGAAGCAGCTATCAACCTTGGCAGCGATGTGAACTGGACGCTGGTTGCCGGCACCGGCACGGTGACCGGCATCGAGGTGGAGGGGAAGGCGCTTTCTGCCGGCGACTTCACCGGCGGCACCGACACCGCCTCCCTGAGCAAGGCCTTCCTCGATTCCCTCGAAAACGGCACCTACACCGCCGTGCTGATTACTAGCAACCCGGGCGCGGCCGGCAGAATCACCACCGGCTTCACCGTGCAGGGGAATGTTACGGTGATGCTGGAAGTGCCCGGCAAGCCCGACCAGGGCTTCCGCACGCTGGCCGGAGCGGTTGCGGCCGCGCCGAACGAGGCGGCCAAAATCCGCCTGCTGCAGGATGTGGAAGTGACCGAACCGATCACGGTGGGGGCGTCGAGAAACATCACCGTGTACTCCAATACCAGCCCGGTCAAGACTGTCACCCGCAAAGCGGCGGGGGATCTGTTCACCGTTGAAACAGGCGCGGCCCTTGCCTTTAGCAGCCTCATCCTCGACGGCAACAGCACCGGCTATTCCCCCGCTGGCGGGGCGCTGGTGCGGGTGGCCGGCGGCGCGCTGACCCTGCAAAGCGGCGCGGTCCTCTCCGGCAACAGCAACGCGGCTGGGCCTGGCGCAGTGAGCGTCACAGGAGGCAGCTTCACGATGGCCGGCGGCACCATCACCGCCAACAGCGGCACCACCGGCGGCGGAGTGGCCGTCTCGGGCGACGGAAGCTTCGTCCAGCAGGGCGGCGCCATCACCGAGAACACAGCCTCCACCGGCGGCGGGGTTTACCT
>JAJDIZ010000048.1 GCA_030266915.1 Ruminococcaceae bacterium OttesenSCG-928-D13
CCGTGACCGGGCCGCCCAGCACGAGGCGCTGGCCCTGGCCGAAAACCGCCTGGGTATGCTGCGTGCCCACTACCGCGAGCTGGACGCCCAGGTGGACACCATGCGCGGCCTGCACCACGACTTCCGCCAGCAGCTGGTGCTGGTGCGCAGCCTGGCCGAACAGCAGGACTGGCCCCGGCTGCAAAGCTTCCTGGACGACTACAGCCAAGGCGCCTCTCCCGGCGGGCAGATGGTCTATTGCGAAAACGAAACGGTCAATATCATCACCCGGTATTACGCCGCCGCCTGCCGGGAGGCAGGCATCCGGTTCGAGGCGAAATACCACCTTCCCGCGCAGCTTTCCTGGCCGGACGCCACCCTGAACGTGGTGCTGGGCAACCTGCTGGAGAACGCCGTCGCCGCCTGCCAGGGCATGGCGGGGGAAGACCGGTTCATCCGTGTCACCGGCAGCCAGAAAGGGGGAAAAGGCGTCTTTATTGTAGAAAACAGCTTCGAAGGCACACTGCGGCCCAGGGGAGCCGTTTTTGCCTCCACAAAGCCGGGCGGCGGGCAGGGGTTGCGCAGCGTGCAAACCGCGGCCAGGCAGGCGGGCGGCAGTGCCATTTTCACGGCGGCGGAGGGCCGGTTCACCGCCATGGTGGTGCTGGGCGGATAATTGCAAAACACACGCACGGGTAGGCCGTCAAAGCATGTGGTTCATCCGCCGGTTTTCTCAGTGCGATTTTCTGCAGGAAAAACCTTTCGCAACCAATATGCACTTTAAAATACGGTTTTGCACGTAATTGTTTACATTCAATTTCCCCGCCTTCTATGCTGGAATAGAGTTATGTTTTGGGTTCTTAACGGGCTTTAAATTGGAGGAATGCGCAGAAGAAATCAAACGGTATTGCAAAGAAATTTCTAGCAGGGATGGCGGCGGCAGTGCTGCTGTTCCAGATGGCGGCCCCGATGCAGGTTTTTGCCGAAGCGCCGGTGGAGCCAGAGGAGATTGTGGCCGCCGGCGAGCCGGAGGATGCCTCTCCCGAGGCAGAAACAGAAATCGAGGCTGAGGCTGAGACGGAAGCCGAGGCTCTGCCCGGCACCCCCACCGACCTGCCGGTGGAGGAGCTATTGCCCGCCTACGACCTTGCCGCCGATGCCGACGCTGAAACCGAGGCCGGCAGCAGTGCCTTTGAGATGGCCGGGCTGAACGTGAGGGGCGGCGATGAGCTGGACCCCACCGGCGAGCGCGAAAACATGCGCCCCTATGGTAAGGTGCATGTTATCCCCAGCAACGACTTTTTTGTTTTTGGCAACACCGCTTCATCCGCAACGGCCTCGCCGCCATACAACATCTATGGCGTGAAGGACCCCGCCGTGCCGGCCTCCCTGGCCGACCTTTCGCTGAAAGACCAGGCCAAAACCAGTGCGCCCACCACCAAAAGCGGCACCCTGGCCACCGCCTTTGGCGCCAGAAGCGCCGTGGCGTCGGTGGCCTTCAACCCCACCTCGGCGGCAGATAACCACATGCGCCAGTCCGCCACGGCCATGCTGGCCGCCACCAACGCCGACAGCAACGAGAACATCAAAGGCCCCATTGTGTTTGCCGTTACCGACCGGCTGGACAAAAACCCAGCCAATGTGAATGTGATTAAGGAATTTTCCTATCCAAAGGACGGCTGGAGCCTGACCAATAAAAACATCCAGTCCGAGCTGTTCATCGAGGCGCTGGACCTGGACGGCGACGGCGTGGACGAAATCGCCTTCCTGCTGCCCGGGGCCGAAGCCGGAGGGCACTCCCGGCTCGTCATCTACAAGCAAATAAACACGGCCGGCGATGTTACCAGCAAAGCCAACTGGGTGGAGATATACAACGCGGACGTTACCGGGATACGCATGGGGCAGTCCGAGCCCAGCAACGTGTGCCGCCACCGCACCCACTCTCTGGCCGTGGGCGACCTGAACGGCGACGGCCTGGACGACATTGCGGTGGCTGGCACCACCACCAGCACGTTCCATGACACCACGGATGCGAAGGGTGATTACTCTGTTTCCAGGCTGGAGGTGCTGTACACCACCAAGGCCGATGCCAAGGCCGGCGGCTACACCTGCACCCGCAAAACCTACGAATATGAAAGCAATTCCACCGCTGCCGAGGACCGCACCCTGTTTGGCAGCGGCAGCGATTCCCTGCTGCCCCTGCCCACCCCGGCCAGCGTGGGCCTTGCCAAAAATGGCAGCGATTTCTCCCAGTTCGACCGTTCCAACATAACCAAGAACTCGGTAAAGGTGTACCCCATCCAGCTTGGCGTGGCCATTGGCGACAGCGACGGCGACGGTGAAAACGAACTGCTGCTGGGCTACAACTTGTTGGGAACCATGACAAGTAATGGGAAGCGGTTTTGGAGCAACGCCATAGCCTACACAGTGGAACGGCTGGTGCCGGGCAAGGGCAACACCCTGGTTCGCCAAACCAGCCCCGACGGAAAAGCCATTGTGCAGACGTCTATTGCCGATGTCAGCCGTGTGAAAGATGCAAAACTCGGCCAATATTTCGGACCCTCTGACTGGCACGATCAGGCGACTATTTCGGCCGGTTCATTTGATGACAACTTGAACGGAGGCGAATATCAAAACGAGGGCGCCGTTCGCATGGCGGTGGTTCAGATGGGCGGTCCGGATGCGCCCCCCTCCATCATTCTGAACAACAACCGGCACGACGCCCAAAGCATTGCAGCCGACCAGTTTGTGCTATTCGTCACCGAAAAAACGTATCAACATCTTTTTCCCATTGCCCAGCTGCGGGAAAAGCACGGCCTTGACGCCGAATACTACACCATACGCCCCGCCACCATCAACACCAGCGAGGGGCTGGTTTATGGGTATATCACCCATTACCTTGCATACAATGAAACAGACAAAGCCCGGCATGACTATGTGGAGTTTGTCACCAGTTCCACCGCCCCCTACATCAACGCCACCCGCCTGGGCAAGTTCCACCGCTATTCCCCCTGTGGCGTGGCCCTGCCCTGCGTTGACAGCGACTTTGTGCAGCTGGAATTCCTGGAGCACCAGTACAGCCACACCGACCCCACCGTGGTGGCAGCCCTGGCCTCCCAACCCTATTACCAGGACCTGGCCAACTACTACGACGGTTACCAGAGTGATAGCGGCAGCACCAGCTACACCTCCTATTTTGGCACCGGCCACGGCACCAGCGAAAGCGCCACCACCTCCCTGGGGGCCTATGTTTCCACCTCGGCCGAGGGGGGCACCAAATATTTAAAAGCCATTGTGGAAGGCGAGGTAAACTACAACTTCAGCTTTGCCAGCGAAACCGAGGAATCGATCACCAGGACGCAAGCGCTGGAATATGCTGTCTCCGGCAAAGACAGCGTGGTGGTGGTTACCTACCCGGTGGACCGGTACATCTACAAAATGACCAGCTATGATGAAAGCCATGAAAACATCATCACCAACGATTACGCCATCACCGTTCCCTACCCGCCGGTTACCTCCATCGTCTCCATGGCCGAATACAACAAGCTCTACGCCGAGTACCCCGACGCCCTGCCCGATATTGACGGCAAGGTGTTCACCCACACCCAGGGCTACCCTTCCACCTACCCCGTTAATGCCCCTGCGGGCGCCTTTAAGAGCAGTGGTGTGAACACCACCAGCTCTGACTCCAGCGGCAACACCAGTGCCTCGCTCACCATCGACAAATCCTTATCCAGGAGCACCCTCAGCTCCCACAGCGTGGGTTTTTCGGTTGGCGGCGGCGTAGAAGCCGGCTACGAGGGGGCCGTTGCGCAAGCCAAACTCACGGTGACGGCCACCGTCAAGCTGACGGCGAAAGGCAAGCTGGATGTCAGCCTGGCCCAGCCCGAGCCGATTCGCGTCACCGCCCGGCTGGACGGCTACCTGGGCACCTATGACGCCGGCACAAGCAATGTGAAGCTGGCCATCTACCAGAAGGTGAAGGGCCAGTACAACCTGGTGTACGACGGCACCAACGCCACCCCGACGGACATCAACTTCAAGGTGACCCGCGCAGGGGCAAACAGCATGGAATGGCTGATTTCCCCGGCGGCGGGCGGCGCCATCGAGCCCGGCAGCTACCGGGTGGGCGTGGTTGAAGGCACCGTGGCCGGCGAGCAGATAACCACCCTGCCCAAGGGCGGCAGCCCCGCAGGCAACTTCACCGCCTTCACAGTGACGGCCTCCAAGCCCAGGGCCACTGCCACCCCCGCCTCCGGCCTGCTGTACCGCAGCGACGCCGGCAGCGAGCAGCTGTTTAGAATCGCACTGCCCGCGGGCAGCGGCGCCATCAGTGAGGTGAAGCTGAGCGGCGAAGGCACCGACGGCATGTACTTCGACTGCAAGGATCTGGGCGGCGGCTATGTGGTCATCCACTTCCGTGAGCCCTTCACCACCAAGCGGGGCAAGGCCATCGAACCCACCACCGCGGCTAAGGCCACCACCACCCTGACCCTGCAGGTCTTCATCGAGGGCGGCAGCAGCGTAAAACCTGCCACCTCGGTGAAGGTTAAGGTGGCGGCCCGGTAACGGGCGCACGCGCATCACGGAATGAAACATCTCAGAGTTGTGCCCCCCTTTCGCGCCCCTTTTGCACTCCATAAGTACCTGTATTCCATACAACAACCAAAGCTGTTTTAACGTGTAATCGTGCCTTTGAGTTGATTAAATGCAGCCCCTGTTAACGCAGGGGCTGCACTTTTAATGCCATTTTACGCTCGCATGGCTAAACCCATGTCGTTCGCAAAAATACAACACATTCATGTGGCTTTTATATTTTCGATCACTTCTGTTGTAACCGCATTCAGATTATTCGCTCACAGCCATTGTTAGTTTTTCAGCGGTTATCAGCCTGCTGCTGTTAGCCTCCGGCATTATGCTGGCACTCTTTTTACATTGGCAAACACGGCAGGGTTAATGACACAACACCCCGACTACCAGGGCCGTTGATGCTGCCGCTACTGAGGAATAAGGAGGAAAAGCAAAGGATAGTTTCGAGTTTCATGAAATACATTGAAATTTGTATATGAAACGTATCACACGCTTTTAAGAAATCAATGCGGAAAATTGGGGAACCCAGGCCATCGCGCCGGGGGCGAAGAAGGCGAAATGCTCGCGCAAACTCCATGAGGGAATTAATTCGTTATTGCGTTATTTATACACGTCGAAACGCCTGATTTGCTCATGGAATCTATCCGAATTCAACAAAGCGCCAAGGGGCAAAAACATAGGTTTGAAGTGTAAAACATCGCTTTCGTCAATATGAAAAGGATTTTATATATTTTTAGGTCATTCTGATAAAAATGCAAATATTGTATTGACATGTTTCATCCAAAAAACTATGATTGGGACAAGAGAAACGCAGCAATTCGAGCGAATCTACCAGTTTTGCATTCTGAATATCACAAAAACAGGCAATGTAGCACAAAGGAAATCGTTTTTATACGCCATACCCCGCAGCCAGCGGTGTAAAATACAACGAAACATGCAATTGCAAGGAGGAAAGTATGCCTGACTACAAGTATTACGAGGACTATCAGCTGGGCGAAAAGCAAACCACATCCGGCCGCCTGATGACCGATGCCGATATCCGCCTGTTTATCGGCTGCAGCGACAACACCCACCCGGTGCATGTGGACATGGACTATTGTGAGCGCCACCCCGCCATTGAGGGCCCCATTGTGCAGGGCGTGCTCACCCTGGGCGTGGCTGATGGCTTTATGGCCCGGGAAATTGGCCCGTCCAAGGTGCCAACTATCCATTACGGGCACGAGAAGGTACGATACATCAAACCGGTATACCCTGGTGATAACATCCACTGTGAAACCGAAGTGATTGAAAAGGAAGAAAAAAACGATCAGTTTGGTGTGGTGACCTGGAACGTGAGCGTGATTAACCAGCATGGCGAGACGGTGCTCTTCCATGTGGACAAGCAATATGTTGGACGCATTCCGCCCAGCGGCAGAGAAGGAGATATCTAACCATGGGAGCATTGACCGGTATCAAAATTTTGGGTTTTACGCACTTTGCCCAGGCCCCCTTTGCCCTGCAGCTTTTGGGCGATTTTGGCGCCGACATTGTGAATATTGAACGGCCGGGCGCAGGAGATTTTAACCGCAACCAATATCGCGATCCATCGGTGAACAACGAAGGCCTGTATTTTTTGGCAATGAATCGCAACAAGCGCAGCGTTGCGCTGAACTTGAAAAGCCCCGAGGCGAAAGATATTATATATAAGCTAATGCGCGAAGCCGACGCCGTGGTATCGAACTTCCGCCCGGGCGTGCTGGACAAACTGGGCTTTGGTTTTGAAGATGCAAAAAAGCAAAACCCCGCCATTGTGTACGCCGAGGCGGCGGGCTACGGCAGCAGCGGCCCTTACGAAAAGCTGCCGGGGCAGGACCTGATGGGCCAGGCCATGAGCGGATATGCCTCCATTGTGGGGAATGACGGCCCGCCCCAGACCGGCGGCACCTTTGTGGCCGACATGTACTCCTCCATGCTGCTGGCCTCCAGTATATGCGCAGCACTGGTAAACAAGGAGCGCGGCGGCAAGGCGCAAAAGATCGAGGTAAACCTGCTCAACTCCGCCATTCATCTTCAGAGCCAGGAGCTTACCTACTTTTTGAACACCGGGCGCAAGCCCACACGCCCCAAGAACTACTCTTCCCAGGCGCACAGCTGGGCGCCCTACGGCATTTATCCGGTGAAGGACGGTTACATCTGCCTGTCCACCGTGGCGGTGGAACGCGTGAAGGAGTTCGGCGAGCTGCTGGGCATCGAGGGCCTGGAAAAAATGATGCCCGACGAAGACGTGATGTTCCGTGACCGCGAAAAGCTATTTGAGGTTATCAGCGCCAAAACGCGGTTGGAGAACCGCGACGATATCATTAAAAAGCTGCGTGATAATGGTTTCTGGTGCGGGCCTGTGTATGACTATGAAGAAGTCGAAAAGGACCCACAGGTGGCCCACAACCAGATTATTCGAACCATTGAGCACCCCGTGGCGGGCAAAGTGCGGGTGGTGGGGCCCCCGGTGTACATGAGCGAAACCCCGCCGGACATTCGCCTGCCGCCGCCACTTCTGGGCCAGCACAACGAAGAGGTATTGGCAGAACTGGGCTACAGCTCAGAGGAAATTGCCGCGTTGAAAGAGAAGGGCGTGCTGTAAAGCAGCCAAAGCGAACGGGCCGCGATGCGCGGCCACCCAAAACCGTATCCCGCCGGATGGACCGGCAGGAAAATAGAGAAGAAGGAAATAGGAGGATTACCCATGAAGAAAGCTCTTGCTCTTACCTTGGCATTGGTCTTTTGCCTGGTGCTGGCCGCCTGTGGCGGCGACGCTTCCACCAGCGCAGCCCCTGCCAGCACGGCCCCCACCAGCACAGCGCCCGACAATAGCGAGGCCGGTGGCGAAAGCACCCCGGCAGCATCTGGCGACCCCGTCCGCATCGGGATCGTGAACGATTTGTCCGGCAACCGCAGCGTGTCCGGCACCGCCATCAACAACGGCGTTAAAATGGCCGTGGAAGAAATCAACGCCGCCGGCGGCGTGCTGGGCGGCCGCCCCATAGAGTGGATCGAGTACGACAACAAGAACGACTCCACCGAAACCATCAACGCTTACACTCGTCTGGTGGACGTGGACAAGGTGTCGGCCGTGATCACCTCCGACGCCTCCTCCATCTGCCTGTCCCTGATTGAGATTTCCAACGAGAAAAAAGTGGCGCTGATCGGCATGCCCAGCGACCCCCGCGCCACCATTGACCAGGAAACCGGCGAGCCCTACCCCTACATGTTCCTGGTCACCCAGCCCAACGCCATTCAGCAGGTGCGCATCATGGCCCACTTTTTGAAAGACAATACCGATTGGAAAAAGGCCGCTCTGATGTATGACCAGTCCAATGCGTACACCGTCACCTGCGTGGAAAACTTCAAAAAAGCCTGGGAAGAAGAAGTGGGCGGCGAAATTGTGGCCGACGAAGCCATTAACGCCAACGACCAGGACTACAAAACCCAGCTGACCAAAATCAAGAATAGCGGCGCGGAGTTCATTTACTGCCCGAACACCCCGAACCAGCTGCAAATGATGGTGACACAGGCCAACCAGATTGGTTTGGACATCCCCTACACCGGCGCGCTGGATATGGCCGATCCCTTCCTGTCCAACCTGCCCGACCCCACCATTTTGACCAAGGCCTACTTCCAGAGCATTGTGTGGCTGGAGGACGACCATCTGCAGACCTTCTTCACCAAATACCAGGAGAAGTTCAATGTGGACCCGCAGATGAAATCCATCAACGGCTACGACGCCATGTACATCCTGGCCGCCGCCATCGAGGCCGCCGGCAGCGATGATCCCGGGGCCATCCGCGACGCCATGGAAAATGGCATCAGCGATATCAAACTGCTGGTGAGCGAGCACTACACCCAGGACCCGGCCACCCACGCCCCGCTGAACCAGGGTATGGTGATCAACCAGATCGACGCAGGCGTACTGAGCTTTGTGGAATTCTACCAAATTCCGGACTGAGTAACGCCGACTTGACAGATTCCGATTGCTTTAAGCCGTGCCGAACCCGCGTTCCCGAACCATTACGGGAACGCGGGGAGCGGCACCGTTTATAAAAAGCTTTGTAACGGCTGCCATATGGCAGAACCGAACCATACGGGGCAAAAGCGCAAAAGCACCAGGCGGTGCACCCCGGAGTTTGACCCCGACCCAACGGGCAGGCTATCATGGCCAAAGGGTTTGTGTTCGGCTGTGCCATATGGCGGAGCAGGCGGCGCAAATGCCGCAACATTGTGAAGAGGGCCGATTGCCGCCCATGCGGTAAATGCCCAAAAAAGGTGGATGCTTATGTATTATTTGCAATTGCTTATCAACGGATTGGCACTGGGCTCGGTGTATTCCATCATCGCCCTTGGCTTTACGCTGATTTACAGCATCTTGAAGTTCTCCAACTTCTCCCATGGCGGTATCATGGTGGTAAGCGCCTACATAGCCTACGAGCTGCAGTCGCGCTTTAACCTGAGCTTCGCCACCATGATGGTGCTGACGGCGGTGATTGGCGCCGTGCTTAGCTGGATGGTTCAGTTCATCGGCTTCGAGCGGCTGCGCAACAAGAAAAGCAACATCATGCTGTACTTTGTTTCTTCAGCCACGCTGGGCATTGTGCTGCAAAACGTTGTGGTGCTCACATACTCCAGCACCTTTTACGCCTATCCGGCCTTTTTCAAGCCCCCCTTTGTCAACCTGGGGCAGTTCACCGTAAGCGTGACGGATTTGATGATGCTGGGTATCTCGATTGTGGTGATTACGCTACTGATGTTCGTTTTGTACAAAACGCGGCTGGGCATCGCCATTCGCGCCCTCTCCATGGACACCCAAACCGTGCAGCTGATGGGCATCAACGTGTCGGTGGTAATTGCCGTCACCTTTATGATGAGCGGCGCCTTGGGCGCGGTGGCCGGCGTGTTCTGCGGCATCAACTATGTGCTGACACCCCAGCTGAACCAGTACGTGTTCAAAGGCATGATGGCCTCCATACTGGGCGGGCTTGGCAATATTTCGGGCGCGCTGTACGGCGGGCTGCTGCTGGGGGTACTTGAGGTGTTCATCACCAACGCCTTTGGCGCGGGGCTGACACCGGTGTTTACATTCCTGTTTTCCATGATCTTTTTGCTGGTGCGCCCCCAGGGCATTTCCGGTAAAATTGTGCTGGATAAAGTGTAAGGGGGACAAAAATGGGTTACTATGCTTCGGTTTTAACGACTGCGACCATCAACCTGATGGCCATTTTGTCCATGTATGTGCTCATGGGCCTGACGGGCATCTTTTCCATGGGCCAGGCGGCCTTCATGTGTGTGGGGGCCTACACGGCCGGCATGTTGGCGGTGCGCACCAGCCTGCCCATGGTGGTGGTGGTGGTGATCTCGGTGGGCATGGGCATGCTGAGCGCCTTCCTGGTGGGCCTGCCGGTGGTAAAGCTGCGCAGGGACTACATCGCCCTGATTACCCTGGGCTTTGGCGAGGCCATTGTGGCGCTGCTGAATAACCTCTCCAACGTGACCGGCGGCGCCAACGGCATCAACGGCATTCCCCGCAAAATGAACATCTACCTGGCGCTGGGTGTGCTGGCGGTGCTGATATTCCTATTACTGAACTTCAAGAACTCCAAGTTCGGCCGTCATTGCATCGCCATCAAAAACGATGAGCTCTCCGCCGCGGCCATGGGCATCAACGTGCCGCGGATCAAGCTGCTGGCCTTCGTGCTGGCGGGGGGAATCACCGCTCTGAGTGGCTGCCTGATGGCCTACAACACCACCTTCATCGAACCTATGGCCTACGGCTCGGTCAAGAGCATTGACTGGATCTGCTTTGTGTTTGTGGGCGGCGTAAGCAGCCTGACGGGGACGTTGGTGTCCGGCCTTATTTTCAACCTGCTGCCAGAGGTTTTACGGGTGTTCAGCCTGTACCGCATCATTGTGCAGGGCGCAATCGTGCTTTTGATCATCAACTTTATGCCCCAGGGCCTGTTTGGCGAATATGAGCTGAGCGATCTTGTGAAGAAAGTGGCAGGGCTGTTTAAAAAGAAGCCCGCCGTCGCCGGGGGGGACAAGCAATGAATATTTTGGAAGTGACTGACCTTTCCATCAATTTTGGCGGCGTCAAAGCGGTGCAAAATGTTTCCATGCGTGCAGAGAAAGGGTCCATCACCAGCATCATCGGCCCCAACGGCGCAGGCAAAACCACCTTTTTCAATTTGGTGTCGGGCATATACAAGCCCACCTCCGGCAAGGTGATGCTGGACGGAGAGGATATCACCAGCCTGAAGCAGCACGAAATTTCCCACAAGGGTATCTCCCGCACCTTCCAGAACATCCGGCTGTTCAACCAGCTTTCCAATTTGCAGAATGTGCAGAGCGCCCTGGATGCCCGGGCCAACTACAATGTGTTCGAGGCCGTGCTCGGCCTGCCGGGCAAACGCAAAAAGGACAAGGAAAACCGCGAGCGCAGCCGCTATTTCCTGGACCTGGTGGATCTGGGCGACGTGGCCGAGGAGCGCCCCAACAGCCTGCCCTATGGCAAACAGCGCCGGCTGGAGCTGGCCCGGGCACTGGCCAGCGAGCCCAAGCTTCTGATGCTGGACGAGCCCGCCGCCGGCCTGAACCCCACCGAGGTGGAGGAATTCATCGAACTCATCCGCAAAATACAGGGCGTGTTTGATTTGTCCATCCTGCTCATCGAGCACCGGCTGAAGGTGGTGCACACCCTATCGAACCACATTTATGTGCTGAACTTCGGCGAATTGCTGGCAGAGGGCAACTCCGAGCAAATACAGGCGAACCAAGAGGTAATTGCCGCCTACATGGGGGAGGATGAGGACTGATGCTGAAAATCAATGATTTGTCGGTAAGCTACGGGCCTGTCACTGCCCTCATCGACGTGACCATCGACGTACCAAAAGGGAAGATTGTCAGCATCATCGGCTCCAACGGCGCGGGCAAAACCTCACTTTTGAACACCATTTCGGGTCTGGTGAAAAAGCAGAAGGGCGAAATTCTGATGGAGGGCAGCCCGCTGCCAAACGCCCCTCACAAAATTGTGCGCGGCGGCGTGGTGCATGTGCCTGAAGGGCGCAAGATTTTCCCTGAGCTCACCGTGGACGAGAACCTGATTATCGCCTCGGCCACCGGGCAAAAGGGCGTGAAGGAGAAAAGCGAAGAGATTTATGCGCTGTTCCCTATTTTGCACGAGCGCTGCAGCCAGCACGCTGGCACGCTTTCCGGCGGTGAGCAGCAGATGCTGGCCATTGCCCGGGGCATGATGAGCAACCCGAAGATATTGATGCTGGATGAGCCCAGCCTGGGCCTTGCGCCGGTGATTGTGAAACAGGTGTTCAAGTTTATCAAGCAGATCAACGAGCGCGGCATCACCATTCTGCTTATCGAGCAGAATGCCCGCCAGGCCATGGGGCTCAGCGACTACACCTATGTGCTGGAAAACGGCCACATCACCATGCAGGGGGAATCGGCCGTCATGCTGGAGAACGAAGAGATTCGCAAGGCCTATCTGGGCGAGTGAATGTACGCGTGGCTGCAATTTTGCGGAAATTGCAGCTTTGTGCAACCAGATGTGCAACGTTTCATGAAATATGGTATATTATAGGAGGACACCATGCGGGAGACCAACATGACACTGGCTGGCCGCAAAGTGCGGGTGGTGACGTGCCAGACCGTGGTGGTGGGCACGGGCGCCGCGGGCTTTAACGCCGCGCTGCGCCTGTGGGAGTATGGGCACAGGGACGTGGTGATGGTGACGGAGCACGTCAATGCCGGCACCTCCCGCAACACCGGCAGCGACAAGCAAACCTATTATAAGCTCACCATGGCCGGCCAGGAGCCCGATAGCGTACACGAGATGGCGCAGACCCTGTTCGACGGACACTGTGTAGACGGCGAGCACGCCCTGGCCGAGGCCGCCATGAGTGCAGAGTGCTTCATGCGGCTGGTGGAACTGGGCGTGCCCTTCCCCCGCACCAAGTATGGCGAGTTTGTGGGCTATAAAACGGACCACGACCCCCGCCGGCGCGCCACCAGTGTGGGGCCCTATACCTCCCGCCTGATGACGGAAAAGCTGGAAGCAGCGGTGCGTGGCTGTGGCATTCCCATTTTGGAGCATCTGCTGGTGGTGAAGGTGGTAACCCACGAAGGCGCCTCCCACGGGCTGGTGTGCCTGGATTTCTCCGAAGGCCGGGACGAGGATTGCCCTTTTACGCTTTTTTGCTGCCGAAACGTGGTGTACGCCGTGGGCGGCCCCTGCGGCATGTACAAGCACAGTGTGTACCCTGCCGGCTGCCACGGTTCCTCCGGCGTGGCCTTTGAGGCCGGGGCCGTAGGCAAAAACCTGACGGAGTGGCAATACAGCTTCGGATCCATAGATCCGCCCTGGACACTCTCCGGCTCTTACATGCAGGTGTTGCCGAGGTTTTTCTCCACCGATGCCGACGGCGGCGACGAGCGGGAGTTTTTGTTCGATTTCTTTGACGATCTGCCCTTCGTGCTAAGCCGCGTGTTTTTGAAGGGGTACCAGATGCCCTTTGATGTGCGCAAGGTGGCGAAGGGGTCCTCCATCATTGATATCCTGGTGTACCTGGAAAGCTGCAAGGGACGCCGCGTGTATTTGGACTACAGGCAAAACCCGCTGGGGAAACCCGTGGATTTTGACACCCTGGAGGACGAGGCCAGGGATTACCTGCAAAAGGTGGGCGCCTGCTTCGGAACACCCATCGAGCGGCTTTGGCACATGAACCGACCCGCCTATGATTTTTATATGGATCGGGGCGTGGATTTGGCCAAAGAGCCGCTGGAAGTGGTGATGAGCGTACAGCACAACAACGGCGGCCTTGCGGTGAACGAATGGTGGGAAACGGACGTGCGCGGCCTGTTTGCGGTTGGAGAGGTGGCCGGCAGCCATGGGGTGTACCGCCCCGGCGGCGCGGCGCTGAACAGCGGGCAGGTGGGCAGCACCCGGGCGGCCCAGGCCATTGCCCGGTACCGCGGCACGCCCCCCGACCAGGCGGCCTTTGCCGCCGCCGCCGAGACCCCCTTGCGGGAAGCCCTCTCCTTTGCCGCCCAGGTGCGGGCCGCAAAGGGAGACGTGGCTGCCAAAACAGAAGAGGTGACGGCACGTATGAGCCGACATGCGGCGTTTTTCCGCAACCGGCGGGACGTGGCCTCAACCCTGGAGGCGGCCCGGCGTGACTTGGAAGCGCTGCCGAGCGGCGTAGCCGCGCCGGATATGGCCAGTCTAAAGCAGTGCTTTTGGCTGCGGGATATCCTCATCAGCCAGGTTGTTTATCTGTCTGCCATGGTGGACTATATCGACGCGGGCGGCCCCAGCCGGGGCAGCGTGCTGGTGACAGACGAAAAGGGCCAAAAGCCCTACCCCGCTTTGCCAGACGCCTTTACCTACCGGGATGACGACGGTTTTTTGGGCGACAAGGTGCAGCAGGTGCGCTATCAAAACGGAGATTGCACCATCGGCTGGCGGGCCGTGCGGCCGCTGCCGACGGAAGACCTGACATTTGAAAACGTATGGCGCAGCTACCGCGAAACACAGAACATCGACGGCTGACAGGCAGCCGAAGGAGTAGGCAAATGGCAAGGGCAAACATCAAGGATGTGGCAAGCTTGGCGGGGGTATCGCCGGGCACGGTATCCCGCACACTAAATGGGAACAGCTATGTCAGCAAGGACACCCGTGCCAAAATTTTGGCGGCGGTGAAGGAACTGAACTACCAACCCAACGCCGCGGCCAAAACCCTGAAGGCCGGCCGCAGCCACACACTGGCGCTGGTAATCCCCAGCATCCAAAACCCCATATTTCCCATTGTGACCCAGGGCGTGGAGGATGTGGCCAACATGCAGGGCTACACCACCATTTTGTGCAACACCAACGAGGATACCAACCGGGAAAAGCAGTACATCTCCAATTTGCTCACCCGCTCCATCGATGGGTTTATCTTTGCCACCATAACCGAGAAGGCCGACTACATTTATGAACTGCGGGAAAAGGGCGTGCCGGTGGTGCTGGTGAACCGCCGCAACGATGACGAGATAGACGCGGTGCAGATCGACAATTTCCAGGCCACCTTCGACGCCACCAACTATTTGGTGAGCACCGGCCACAAAACCATCGCCTTTGCCATGGGCCACGAGTCGATAAATGTGTACCGTGACCGCCGCGAGGGCTATTTGACCGCCTTGAAGCACCACGGTATCCGCTTCCACCCGGAGTGGATTATGCAGGAAACCTACGGCCCCGAGAGCTTTTATAGCCTTACCAAATCCCTGATGGCCTCCGAATACCGGCCCACTGCCATTTTGGCCGGGTCCGACATCAAGGCCTTCACCATCATGCGCTCGCTGCATGACAGCGGCTATAAAATCCCGGAAGATGTGTCGGTGATCGGCATCGACAACATTCCCCTTAGTGCGCTGATGGAGCCGCCGCTTTCCAGCGTGAGCCAGCCCTTGTACCAGATGGGGAGCCTGGCGGCCAAAAAGCTGATCAGCCAGATAGAACATAAGGAAGAAACCGGCCAGCTGTTGCCGCCGGTGGTCGATATCATGACCACGGAACTGATTATCAGAAAATCTACCCTTTAACGGGATAAATATACCAGTGTGCCCGGTACGGGATGCAAAAAGCTGCCTTTGGCAGGCAGCTTTATTTTTCGCGCCCTTTTTTGCAGAGCGGTGAGGAACGGCCGGATGGCCCTATTCCGGCAGGGGCCGTGTGCTTTGGCGCAGCACCAGCTCGTGGGGCATCACCACTTTTTTGGTAAGGGACTGCTGGTTTTGCATCCGCTCCGCCAGCAAGCCGAAGGCGGTTTGGCCCATTTCATAGGCGGGCTGCCGCACGGTGGACAGCGCCGGGGTGCACAGCTCGCTGATATAGGTGCCGTCAAAACCGATGACATCCACGTCCCGGCCAGGCGTAAGGCCCTGCTCCAGCAGATACTTGCAAGCCCCGGCGGCCACCTGGTCGCAACAGCAGAAAATCCCCCCCGGCGCCTCGGGCAGCGCCATCAAGGCACGGCAGCCCTCGTATCCATCGGTATGCGCGTATCCGCCCTGCACCACATAAGCCTCATTGAAAGAATAGTTGTGGGCCGCCAGCGCCTGCTGGTAGCCGGCCAGGCGCTCCAGCTCATAGGCCCGGCCGAATCGTCCGTTCAAAAAGCCCACCCGGCGGCGGCTCCGCAGCAGGTGGTCCACCGCTTCATAGGCGGCGGCCACATTGTCTATGCTGGTGTGGCTCACATGGGGGCCGCTGGCGTAGGCGCCGCACTGCACCAAAGGCCACTGGGCCGCAAGGGCGTCCAAATCGGCGGCGGGCAGGGCCGAGGTAAACAGAATGGCCCCGTCGATGCGGCGCTGGCGCAGCAGGTTGAGGTAGTGCTTTTCGGTTTCGTAGTCCCGGTGGGTGATGGTGA
>JAJDIZ010000049.1 GCA_030266915.1 Ruminococcaceae bacterium OttesenSCG-928-D13
GATGAGCAGGCTGTTGGCCAGCATCCCGGCCATGCCGAGCATCTGGGAGAGCCAGTACCACCCCTGCCGGTGGTAGATGTTGTGCGCATCGATGGTGAAGTACATGTCGTTAAACAGTGCCAGTATGGTGAGCAGGATGGCCAGCCCCTGGGAGGCAAGCACAAAATAGAATGACGCATTAGATATTTTGCCCTGGGAGGAAAAAAACAGGGTCACATAATAGGAAAAGGCAATGATGATGACATAGCTGAAGATGAAGCAGAAAAAGTTGCCAACGTAGTTTGCGGCGCGGAAAAAGCTCCCCGGCCGGCCAATGGAGTAAAAGGCCAGTGTGTCGCTCATCATCACGGCTATGTTGCTGAGCAGCACCCACACAAACGCCCGGTTCATCTTGGTTTTGCTGCTGTCGGCAACCAAAATGGCAAACACAAAGCACATGCACAATATGCTGCAGCAAATCTCTATGGTGATGTTGATTCCCCGCAAATTTTCCATGGACCCCACCCGGCGCAGCAGCCGGGAGCCAAGGGTTACCGACTGTACTTTTGATTTTGTTCAATACATATTGGACATTACAAGCTGCATTCCAGCGCCCGCGGGCCGTACCCGCCCCAAGGCGCTCACTGCTATAAATCAGTATACCATAGATGGGGCGCGGGTGTCTGCGCCTCGCAACCAATGGGATGTATCCCGTTGCGCATGTTTCTTTTTTTCATGCGCTGGATAAACCAAAACGACCCATCTCATTTGCTGTCCCAACCATGCCTTCAAATTTCCCACATCCGATTGGGCCATCCCTTGGGCGCCCGTCATATAGACGTTGCATCGGCATCCATAATGCGGTATGGTTAATTATGATAGCTATGCTAAGCGCATTATGGAAACCCAGCAAAGGAAAATGTGCCACGATGAATTTCACCCGCCGCCAAGCGAGGAAGAAATTGCCGCGGCTCTTACCGGAAGTGGAGAAAAAGCATGATGGATATTGTATTCGGCGACAGCGCCTGCGGCAGTTTGAAGATGGCACAGCACTACGGTGAAGGCCCTTATAAAACCCAAGTAATCGGAATGGCTATCAGCAACGCAGACGGCAATGAGGTGGCCCAGGAGGAAATAGCGGCAGCCAAACGTGAATGGGAGCAGCGCGAGCGGCTGGCATGGAAAAATGCAAAGCCCATGGGCGGCAACCCGGATGACGTCTTTGGCTTCAGCCTGGGACTGAGCATTGGCGATATCTCGGAGGACATCCCCGGTGAGCAACGGCAACGGGTGCTGGCTTGGCTGTTCAGCATCTATCCGGACGACGTGGGCGAGGAGGCCGCCCGCGAACTCTTTCGCAGTGCCAAGCGCACGCTGGATACCATTCGAGGGCGGGCACAGGCCGGTGAGAGTCTGCGCCTTTGGTACAGCCATCTGCCCGACGATATGTGCGGACTCTATTGGTTCATGGCACAAATTGAGGATTTGCTCAGGGAAGGCATCCAGGTGTCTGTTGTGCAGCTGCCGGAGTGGGGTGTGGACGGCAATGGCAACACTGTCCAGTACACCGGCTGGGGCGAGGTGCACCCCGGCGATTGGTCCCACTTCCTTGCCTATGAAAAGCCGGTGCCGGCTTCGTTCTGCCGCAGCTGTGCCGCCCACTGGCGGGAGCTGCAAAAAGAAAACGCCCCGCTGCGAGCCGTGCTGAACGACCAGCTGGTGAGCATGCCGGAAACCCTCTATGACAGCTTCATTGAAAAGGAAATTAATGCGGAGGACGAGGTGTTCCAGGAGGCAATGGTTATCGGCCGGGTGCTGGGGAAGTACCGGCTGGGGGTTGGCGATGCCTGGGTTGCCCACCGTATTGAAGGGTTGATCCGCCAGGGAAAACTGGAGCCTGCCACCGAAGCCTCAAAGGACAGCCCCATCTATCACCGGAAGCTGCGGAAATGCACGACAGCGTAATACTTGCTTTCACACAAAAACCGGCCACCTTGCACAATGCGAAGGTGGCCGGTTTATTCATGTTGTACGTTCGGCTTTGTTCATGGGGCTCTGCTTTTATGAAATCGCCTTGACCGGGCAAGCCTCCATTGCCTGCCTCAGCTTTTCCTTATCGCCCGGCTCAGAACCGGGCCTGATTCGCGCCTTCTTTCCCTCCATCTCAAATAGCTCGGGGCAATGCTTCACACACAGGCTGCATCCCATGCAGGCGTCTCGGTTGAGGGAAAGCCCGGTTTGGGCAGGGGCGGCCTCCGGCAGGTCCTTATCCCTCACGATTTTGGCGGTAATCCAAGAAAAGATGATGATGGCAATAACCGTGAGCACCCAGCGTATTGCCATGAACTTTAGCCCGAGAAACTTTGCTTCGTTGAGCAGCATGGGGATTTTTATCACCGCCCACGAGCTGAGGATAATCACGAGGTTGCGGATGGAGGCCCCCTTCTTGTGGAGCATCACACACATGGGGAACGCCGCATAAACCGGCCCCGCCGAAATGCTGCCGAGCACAAAGGAAAACACAACCCCTTTTGCACCCGCCTCCTTGCCCAGGTAGCGGATGACCTTATCCTTTGGCAGCCACAAGTCCAAAAGCGCGGTCAGAATGAAGATGACCGGCATGATCATCAGCATTTCCTTGATGTAGTAGGCGCTGTTTTTCACAGATGCCATACCCATCTCCGGCCTTACAATGAACATGACCATGTACGCCAGCACAACAATAATGATAAACAGATTGCCTTTCAGCTTTTTCAGGACACTCATATAATCACCCCCATCACCAGCGCGATGATGATCGCAAATACAAAGCTAAGGCCGTTGCGCACCGCGGTAAATTTCACGCCAAACTCTTTTTTCTCAAGTGGAAATGTCACCACGCCAACCATGGTGAGGGTGGTTAGAAAGGCAACCGCCGGAACCACACTGACGCCTGCCCCCACCAGCGTACCTACTAGCGGAAAGGCGATAAATCCCGGAACCAGGGTGATAGTACCAATCAGCGCCGCTACCAGGGTTGCTGCCAAAACCGATTGCCCACTGACAAAACGGGCTATCTCCTCTGGCGGAAGAACCGTCAGAATCAGGCCAATGGCAAAAATGATGGACAGGATGCTGACCACCATTCCCCGCCCCATGCCAAAGGCCATCCTCAAGGCCTTTTTTGTTTTCTCCCTGTCTTTAGCAAGGGATATCAAAAGAAAAATAAGCGTGCCGGCCCAAATTGCCATCGTAAAAACGTCCATATAGCGCCTCCTTCATCACGGCCATAAAAACAGGATACCGCGTGTGAACGACTTAGAATAGACACCAATGTTTCTTTTTGATAGAATTATTCCAAAGAGAGGTGCCGCCATGCTGGACATTATTAACAGTATCCCGCTGCTTTCCACATTGCCGCAGGCCGAGGTTCAGCGGCAATGTGAGGATGGTCAGCTTTTCTCAAAAAAGTATACCAAGGGCATGGTGCTCAGCAGCCAAAAAGACCTCTGCGATACACTGGACATCGTGCTGTCGGGCAGCTTTGTCACCTATTCTCTTGCTGAAAATGGCTCTGCCATGCAGGTGTTTGAGTTTGCAAAGGGCCAGATGCTGGGGGCAAACCTCCTGTTTGGCGACAGCCACACCTATCCACTCACGGTGTATTGCGAGGTGGATGGAGAAATACTGCATGTGTCGAAAAAAGCAGTAACCGATTTTTTGCATCATCACGATTTTGCCATGGCCTTCATCGTCATGCTGTCGCAAAACTCACAGCGGCTCAATCAAAAAATGCGGATGAATCTGCACAAAACGCTGCGGGAAAACCTGCTGGATTATTTGGAGAACCAATCCCGGTTGCAGCAATCGGACACCGTCGTGCTGCCCATCAGCAAAAAGCAGCTTGCCGACTACCTTGGTGTGCAGAGGCCATCCCTTTTTCGGGAATTGAAAAAGCTGGTGGATGAAGAGCTGATTGTCTCGAAAGGGCGCTCTGTCACCCTTTGCTATTGCGCCAATACGGCGCCGGATCCTGAGCGGCGGCATGTGTGCCCGCGCTGATGGCGACGTTCTTTCGTTTGAATTGGGAAAGCAATTCAGGGCCTTCCGCTTGGTCTCAGGGGCGCCCTTGGGGTTGCCATTCTTATCCACCTTGCCGGTGTTCTTGTGGCCAACCGTTATTTGCTTGCGATAGCAATGATGCATCACCTGACAGGAATATGAGCCATAATATAACCGCCCGGTTGCACCCGATGCAGCCGGGTTTGATTTACCTTCGCGCAGATTGTGAAGTATAATTGCAGGACACATTCGAATAGATATATAGGCCTGCAAATAGCATTGGTATCGCCCTTGCTCAATCCATTTCTGCAACTTCGAACGTATCCAACACAAAAGCGGCCACACTCCTTTCGAAATCAGGAGTATGGCCGCGTAATTCTTTGCGGCTCCGCAAAAGGGGCGCTTCTTGCCTGTTTGTTTATCGGGGAGCGGTCCAGCCGTTCCGGGGCTTTTGCCTTATTGTGCCGTTTTTCCCAGCCTGAGCCCGTAGTAGTCCACCCCGGGCCGGTGCTCCAGCAGCGAGAAGCCATGGCGCTGGTAAAACCGGATGGCCCCGGTGTTGTCGAGCCCCACCCCCAGCATCAGGCCGGGACAGCCCTGCGCCGCCAGGTGGGCGGTGCCCGCGTCCAGCAGCCGGGCGCCCAGCCGCTGGCCCTGGTGGCCCGGCAGGATATCGATGTGCAGGTGGGCCGGGTAGGCTGCGTGCAGCGGGGCGTCTGCCTCCAGCTCGGCCTGCTTGCACTGCGCCTCGGCGGGGTCGATGGCCTCGAGCCGGGGCAGGTAGCGGGCACGGTAGCCCGCGCGGTAGGCCGCCCAGTCTCGGGAGAGCAGCAGGTAGCCGACGGCCTGGTCGCTGTGGTCGGCGGCCACCAGGCAGTTCTCCGGCTCCTGCTCGATATAGTAATCGCAGAACAGGCAGAGCAGCAGGTCTGTCTGCCCCGCCAGGAAGTCCGCGGCCGTCTCCACGCAGATCTGCCGCACCCGCGCCGCGTCATCCGGCCGGTAGAAACGTATGCTATAATGGTCGTCCATCTGTCGCCTCCCGGTTGTTACCCCTTGGACAGCAACTCCGAAATTGTATTCGAGAAAAAGTGGTTGGATACCAGCTCCCCGGCGCCGATCACCCCGGCCCGGTCCTTGCAAACGGTGGGAACGATCAGGTTTTCCCGTGCGCCGGGCAAGCGTTTCAGCAGGGCGGTGTCCTTCAAAATATCGAAGTAGGGCTTGTAGTTGATCACCAGCAGCCCGCCGAGGATGATGATCTCCGGGTCGAAGATATTGATCAGGTTACCCACCGCGAGGCCCATGTTGTAGGCCGCGTTGTTCAGCACCGGAATCACCAGCGAGTCGCCGTCGTTCCCGGCGCGCAGCACCTGCTGTATGGTCAGGCTGTCCAGGTGCTTGTGCAGCGGGTGGGACGGATGTCCCGCAATCTCCTCACGGACGGTGCGCAGGATTGCGATGCCCGAGCTCATCGCCTCGAGGCAGCCCCGGCTGCCGCAGTTGCACAGCGGGCCGTTCACGTCCAGGGTGATGTGGCCGAACTCCCCGGCCACGAAATGGGCCCCCGGCTGCAGCACGCCGTCCAAAATCAGGCCGCTGCCGATGCCCATGTCGGCATCCACATAGGCCATGTTCTGGTAGCCGGCCCCGGCGCCCCGCCAATACTCCCCCATGGCGATGGCGTTGGTGTCCTTGTGAATCAGCACCGGGATGCCCACCCGGTCCTGCATCACCTTTTGTAGAGGGAAGTAGCGGAATACCGTCATATTTGGCGGAGAGAGCACCATGCCCTCCTGCAGGTTCACCGGCCCCGGCGTGCCGATGCCAAGGCCCAGCAGCTTCTCCCGCCTGATGCCGCTCTCGGCGATAGCCGCCTCCAGCGTCTCCACCAGCAGGTCGATCATCTGGGCCGGCTCGGTGGGGGCGTCGTCCATGTCGATGCCCTTGATGGCGACGATCTCCCCCTGCAGGTTCATGATGGCCACCCGGGTTTTGAACATGTTGATGTGCATTCCCGCAGTGTAGCCGTAATCCTTGGCGATGGTGTAGGTGACGGCCTTGCGCCCGATTTTGCCCACATGGAGGTCATCCTGGCGGACGAGGCCCAGCTCCTCCAGCTCCTCGAGTATCTTCTTGATGGCCATGAAGGTGAGGCCGCTGATGCTGGCCAGGTTGGCCTTGGTGGTGTGCCGGTGCCGGCGGATGTAATTCAGCACCGCCACCCGGTTGACGTGTTTAAGCTGCATCGTACGGTAAGTGCCGCTGCTCATGATTTCCCCCTGTTTGCCGCCATTTTCAGGCCGCCCGGCCCGATGCCCTTATTATACCTGAAAGGACGGCCAAAAGCCACGGCCAATGCGCGGAACCGGCATGCCGCCGCGCGGCTCAAAGGCCGGGCAGCCGGTAGAGCGCCGCCGGGTTGTGGTAGAGCAGCCGGGCGGCTATATCCACCGCCTCATCGACATCCATCAGGCCTTGTTCGATCTTTGCGGCCAGTGCAGCCGCGATGTTCTCCTTCGCCATCAAAAGGCCCCCGGCCGCAAGGTCTATGGCGCCCACGTCGCTGCCAAAGCCGATGATCTTGTTTACCGGCAGCAGGTCCAGCCACTCCGCCAGGGCATTCACCGACGCCGTGGGGCTGATGATGTGCGCCCAGCACATATTCACGCTGATGTTCGGGTAGTTCTTCGCCATGGCGCCCAGCTCCGCCTGATAGGGATAGGCCATGTGGAACAGGTCGAAGCGCACCCCCGGGTACTGGAAGATCAGTGGGATCAGCCCGGTGGGGCGGCTGTTGGGCAGGTAGTTGCCGTGCCCGGCCAGAAAGCCGGTGTGGAACTGGCAGGTCAACTCCAGCTCCTCGCAAAGGGCCATCAGCCGGTGCATCAGGTAGTTCTGGAAATTCGGGCAGTCGTCGAAGCCATAGGTGGAGGAGATGGCGTCCCGGTACTGGATGCGCCGGGAAAAGACGGCGTTGAATTCCGCCTCGGCCTCGCCATAGGCCGTCACCGGGAAGGAGAGCTTGCGGGTGTAGGCGATTGGGAATTTCAGCACCCGCACCCCCTGCTGCGCCACCTTCTTACGAATCAGCCCCTCGCAGGCCTCGAGGTAACTGTCAAAGCCGCGCACCCGCACCCCCGAGAACCCGGCAATCTGCTCCAGCAGGCCGTTGCTGTAGGGGGTAAACAGGTGGATGGTGTTGTAGGCCTGTACGCAGACCGCCTGCTCGTAAGGCCAGTCAAAACCGGTGTGGTCGATCAGGCAGGCCCTGATATTCAGCCGTGCAAACAGCTCGTCGTAGTACTCGGGGCGCAGGGCCTTCTGGTAGGCCGCGTTGGCGGCGGCAAGGGTGCTCTCGGTCAGGTCATCCACCCCAAGCAGTTCCCGCAGGGTGGCCCGCACGCAGCGGTAGTACCCGGTGTGCTTTGCCAGCCCCAGCCAGGGTTTGGCCAGCGCGAAGCGCTCGTCCAGCGGCAGGGCCGGGTCGGCCAGCCGCTCGTACTGCGCCCTCGGCATCCCGGCCGTGATCAGGTCGTGCCCCAGGTACTGGCCGGTGTATTCGGCCAGCACGTCGGCCGCCCGCCGGCCCGGCAGCACCAGGTGGCTGTGGCTGTCGACCACCGGCAGCCGCGCCATTTGTTCAAGCAGGTTTTCCCTCACATCTCTCATGCTTAGCTCACCGCCTTTATGTCTTCTGTTCACCCTTTCAGCGACCACATGGTCTGTACCGGCTGGGTGGCGTATTGCAGGTGGCTGCGCCGGCGGCGGAACCACTCAAGCTGTTCGGCACAGGCGGGGTCTCCCGCCCGGTTCACCAGCTCGTCCGGGTCGGCCTCAAGGTCGTACAGCTCCTCGACAATTTCGTCCGGCGAGGGGGTTTTCAGCCACTTCACATACTTCATCGTCTCGGTTTGCAGCATCTGCCACACGCCGTTGCACTCGGTGTAGGAGAACTCCCGCACCCGGTCGGCCTCGCCCCGCAGCACCGGCAGCAGGGAGCGGGCCGGTATCTCGCTGTTGTAGGCCGGCCAGCTTTTGGCCAGGGCTTTCTGGGGGTGCAGCCCGGCCGCCTCCAGCACGGTGGCGGCAAGGTCGGTCAGTTCCACCGGGGCGGGGTGTACCCGGCCGGTCAGCAGCGCCGGGTGGCGCACCGCCAGCGGCACGGTGCAGGCCCCCTGGTAGGGGGTGGCTTTCTGGATGCGGAAGTGGTCCCCCAGCATCTCGCCGTGGTCGCTGGTGAAGATCACCAGGGTGCTTTCGGCCAGCCCCTCGGCGTCCAGCCAGTCCAGCAGGCGGCCGACCTGGTCGTCCAGCAGCTTGATCATCGCCTTGTAGGCCCGGCGCTTGCGCCAGAGCTGCTTTTTCTCCCAGTCCTCAAGCCGCCGCCCGTCCGGCCCCGGGATAAAGTCGTCGACCTCCTCGTAGGGCACCATCTCGAGGTAGCGGGCCGGCGGGTCGAAGGGCTTGTGGGGGCTGCAAAAGGAGCAGTGGGCGTAGAAGGGCTTGTCCTTTGGGCGTGCGTTTAGAAAGCCAAGCATCTTATCGGCGGTCACCACGTCGATGTAATCCGCCTCATCCAACACACTGGGGGTGGCCGGGTCCTCCTCGAAGTCGGGGCTGTCCCGGTTCTCCCCCGCCGCCTGCACGCTGTCAAGGTATTTCTCCAGCAGGCCCTTTTTCTCCAGATGGGCGGAATAATCGCAGTAGTTGCGCAGCATCAGCTGTTTTCCGGCAGTTTCCCACAGGCGATCGAAGCCGTAGCCGCGCATCTCCTCGTGCAGGTCGGTCAGGTTCAGCAGGCGGGCACGCTCGGGAGCATTCCAGGGCCAGGGCTGCAGCAGGTGCAGCTTGCCGGCGGCCATGGTGTGGTAGCCCGCTTCCCGCAGCGCCTGGGGGAAGGTGCGGATGCCCCGGTCCAGGTCGCCCGTCATAGATTGCAGGTGAATCTGGTGCGGGTAGCGCCCGGTGAGCAGGGCCGCCCGGGCCGGCTGGCAGATCGGGTTCACCGTCTGGCAGCGGCTGAAGCTGGCCCCTTGGGCGATGCGGTCGATGTTTGGGGTTTCCACCTTGCCGGCGCCGGAATAGCCGGTGTAATCCCAGCGGTGCTGGTCGGTCATGATGAGCAGGGTATTCATCTTCATATCATTGGTTATCCAGTTCAAAGGCAAGGGCCGCGCAGGGCGTGCCGTAGAGCTGTTCGCTGAAGGCGTCGGGCTGGCAGCCGCCGGCAAACAGGGTGAGCCGGCCCGGCTTGCGCACCGGCTTGCCGTTCTCGTCGATCAGCTCCAGGGCTTCGGCTTCGAGCTCAAAGGCCACCTGCCGCCGCTCGCCGGGCTGCAAGGCCACCCGGGTGAAGGCGCAAAGCCTGTGGCGGGGCGTGCGGATGCCCGCCGCCTCGTGGCGCAGGTAGAGCTGCACCACCTCCTCGGCAGCCATGGTGCCGGTGTTCTCCACCGTGACGGCGCAGCGCAGCGGCGCGCCGAAGGCAGGGGCCTCCCCGGCAAGCTCGAGGCCGGAGAAGGCGAAGCGGCTGTAGCCGAGGCCGAAGCCGAAGGGATAGAGGGGTTCGTCCTTGTAGAACTTGTAGGTGCGGTTTTCCATCGAGTAGTCCTCGAAGTCCGGCAGGTCGGCCCCGTCGCGGTAAAAGGTGACCGGCAGCTTGCCGCTGGGGCTGTATTCCCCGAAGATCAGGTCCGCCACCGCCTTGCCGCCCACCGCGCCGGGGTACCAGGCCTGGATGATGGCCCCAGCGCCGGCGTTTCCGGCCTCGAAGTCCACGGCGCTGCCGGTCATGTTCACCAGCACCACCGGGGTGCCGCTCTCACAGCAGGTGCGCACCAAATCACGCTGGGTTTTGGGCAGCAGAAGGTCTTTTTTGTCGCCGGTGAAGCCCTCCCGGCCCATCTCCTCGCCCTCTACTGTCTCGTCCAGTCCCACCACCAGCACCACCAGGTCGGCGGCGGCACACTGGGTTTTCACCTCGCTCAGGCAGTCGCCGTCGTAGCCGGGGTCCTCCAGCTTGTGCTCGTACATGTGGCTGCCCTTGGAGTAGTTGACCCGGACACCCGGCAGCGCCTGGCGCACCGCCTCCAGCACGGTGTGGTACTGGTTGCCGGTGCCGTGGTAGTTGCCCAAAAGCGCGGTAATCGAGTTGGCGTTCGGCCCGATGACCGCCACGTTCTTCAGGCTCTCCTTCTTAACTGGCAGCAGGTCGTTGTTTTTCAGCAGCACCAGGCTGCGCCGGGCAATCTCCTCGTTCAGGCGGCGGTGCGCGTCGCAGTCCACCACGTCGTAGGGGATGTCGTCGTAGGGGGTGCCGGCGTCGAACATGCCCAGCTTCATCTTGGTGGCCAGCAGCCGGGCGGCGGACTGCCGAATCTGTTCCTCGGTGATCGCCCCGGCCTCGAGGGCGTCCATCAGGTAGACGTACACGTTGCCGCAGTTCAGGTCGCAGCCGTTCTCCAGCGCCAGGGCCACGCTCTCCACCGCGTTTGCTGTCACCTTGTGGTGCAGGTGGAAGTCGGCGATGGCCCAGCAGTCGGAGGTGATATAGCCGTCGAAGCCCCATTCCTCCCGCAGCAGCTTTGTCAGCAGGGTGGGGCTGCCGCAGCAGGGCTCGCCGTTGGTGCGGTTGTAGGCCCCCATGAAGCCCTCCACCCCGGCGTCGCACAGGGCCTTGAAAGCCGGCAGGTAGGTCTCGGCCATATCTTGCGGGCTGGCCTTGGCGTCGAACTCGTGGCGGTTGTGCTCCGGCCCGCTGTGTACCGCGAAGTGCTTTGCGCAGGCGGCGGTCTTCATCACCGGGCCGTCCCCCTGCAGGCCCTTCACGAAGGCCACCCCCAGCTCGGCGGTGAGGGTCGGGTCCTCGCCGTAGGTCTCCTGCCCGCGGCCCCAGCGGGGATCGCGGAAGATATTCACGTTCGGGCTCCAGTAGGTGATGCCCTTGTAGATGCCGTAATCCTCGTATTTCTGGAACTGGTTGAACTTGGCCCGCCCCTCGGTGGCGATGACCTCGGCCATTTTGCCGATCCACTCGGGCGAGAAGGTGGCCCCAAGGCCGATGGCCTGGGGGAACACCGTGGCCATGCCGGCCCGGGCAACGCCGTGCAGCGCCTCGTTCCACCAGTTGTAGTCCTTCACGCCGAGGCGCTCCACCCCCACCGATTCAAACAGCAGCTGGGCGGCGCACTCGCGCACCGTCATCCGGGCGGCCAGGTCGGCCGCGCGTTCCTTCGGGGACAGGCTCTCGTCTTTATAGGCGATGTATTCTTCCACAGGCTTCCTCCGGTTATTCTCTGTTTCTTTAGTTTCTTTTCCGATTCCAAGCGTTGACGCGCCTCAGGCGAAGAAGGCCTCCTCGAGCATGGCGCACAGCGTGTGGTAGATGGGCAGGTGCAGCTCCTGCACCTCGGCGGTGACGTTGGCCGGCGCCCGCAGGCAGACGCCGCAGAGCGCCCTCAGGCTGCCGCCCTGGGCGCCGGTGAGGCCGATGACGGCAAGGCCGGTTTTGCCGGCCACCTCGGCGGCGGCACAGACGTTTTTGGCATTGCCGCTGGTGCTGATGCAGAGCAGGCAGTCTCCCGGGCGGCCGAAGCCGTACACCTGCTGGGCGAACACCATGGTGGGCTCCACGTCGTTCAAAAAGGCGGTGGAGAGGGCGGTGTGGTGGGTGAGGGAGAGGGCGGGCAGCGCCCCCTGTAGCTGGGCCGCCAGCGGGCCGATGCGCGCCTGCTCATCAGGCGGCAGCGGACGCTGCTTGTAGAAGCCCTTCATCAGCTCCCCCACAATGTGGTCGGCGTCGGCGGCACTGCCCCCGTTGCCGCACACCAGCAGCCTGCCACCACCCTCAAAGCTGCGGGCGATGGCCTCATAGGCGGCCTCGATCTCACTTTTCAGCGGCTCCAGCTGCGGGCAGCGGCCGAAAAGGCTGTCCAGATGGGCCGCCACTGCGGCCTCTTTTCCTTTGATCCGTACCGGGATTGGCGCCATGGGCGGCCTCCTTTTCACTATACCGTACTTGAACCCTGCGTACCAGCTTTCTTGCGTCAAAAGGGTCAAAATTGTATCTCAGGCGCGGCCGCCCTCGCCGGGCGTCCACTCCAGCAGGTCGCACTCCACCGGGGCCGGGGCGTCCTGCGCCCAGCGCAGGGTCTTGATCTCCCAGGGGCTAAAGCGCAGCCGGACCTGCTTCTCCCCCAGCCGCAGCACCGCCTCGGCGGCTGTGCCCACGCACTCCCGCAGGCGCAGCACGGTGGCCTCGCCCTCCTCGGCCTTTTTGGCAAGGCAGAGCTCAACGCCCGGCGCATCCACCGAGATCTGGGAACATACGGCGGTTTTCCGGCCGCCGGGGTGGGCGCTGTCGTGCAGAGTGCGCACCGGGGTGTTGATATACCGCGCCAGGGTGTCGGCCTTGTGGTTTGCCAGCGGCCCGGTGTGGGGGTGCAGCAGCAGGGTGAAATGGTGCTCCCCAAGGTCAATGTAGTGGTAACTCTCGGCCGGGTTCTGCCAGTTCGGGCTGTTGCCCTGGGCGTAGATCGGGCTGCGCACCAGCGTGAGGGCGATGCCGCCGTCCTCCATCGAGAAGGCGTAGAGGCTGTCGTTGGCCACGCACAGGCCGCCGCCCTGCCCGGCCACCTCGGCCCAGCGGTGCATGTAGTAGTCGTCCCTGTCGTCGGCGGCAATCTCCCGCTCCAGCACGCTGTAGGCGGCGTCGCAGCGCACCAGGCCGGTGCCGCCGGCCGGCAGCAGCAGCTTCAGCATGTGCCAGGGGCGGTTCCACTGCAGCCGCAGCTCCACCGTCACGAAGTCATCCTGCGCGCCCAGGTGGTAGAGCGCCAGCACCTCGGCCCCCTCGGCGCGGTACCGGCCCCGCACCGTCTGGCGCAGCGGGCCGTCCTCCACCTTCTCCAGCACCTCCAGCGCAAGGCCCTCGCCGGTGTCGCCAAAAGGCTGGCCGTACAGGCCGCCCCAGGCCTCCCGCTCGTCCTGCCAAAGCTGGAACCGGGCGGCGCCGCGCAGGGCCTGCCAGCCACCGGCCTTGTCCGCAAGGCCGCAGGGCATCCCGGTCTCGGGGTCAAAATCCAGCCTGACGTGGTCGTTTTCAAGGCGGTGCGCCGGCAGCCCGGGCGGACAGCGGCGGCTGTCGTGCAGAACGGCCGGGGCCTGCTTTTGCAGCCGGTAAACCGCAAAGCCCCCGGCCGGGGCCTCGCCGTAGAACAGGATGCGCCGGCGGCCGCCCAGGGTGGTGTGGTTCACCTTGGCGTCGGTGGGGATGCGCTGGTATTCCACCTCGTTGCCGTCCGGGTCCAGAAGGCGCAGCTCGTCCTGGCAGAACCACTCCAGCTCCACCTCCACCATCCCGGCAAAGGGACGCCCGGCGGTGTTATAGATGAACAGCGGCCAGCCCTCGCCGGTGGTGTCCACCCCGTTTGCGATGTCCTGGGTGGCCAGCGCCACGATGGCGTCGGCCCCGGCCAGGCTGCCGGCCATCTGGGCGGCGGCCTGGCACCGGGCGTCGTAGGTGATGGTGCCACCCAGGGTGTCGTGGAACTGGTTGAAGAGCAGGCCGCTCCACAGCGCCTCCATCCGGGCTGTCTCGGCGGGCCAGCGGCCGGTGGTCTCACGGGCGATTGCCATCAAGGTGTCGGCCTCGGCCAGCCGCTGCTCGGTGCGGCGGTTCAGCTGCTTGTAGAGGTGGTCGTTGGAGTAGCAGCCCAGGTTTACCTTCTCAAAGGGGCCGGTTTTTTCCTCCAAGGCCTTGCCCTCTATGGCGTCGAAGAAATCGCCGAAGCCGGCGAATGCTAGCTCGGTCTCGGGGTATTCCTCCCGCAGGCTGATGATGCTCTCGATGTTCTCGATGGTGGGGCCGCCGCCGTGGTTGCCCACCCCATAGCAGCACACCATCTCGTCGAAGCCGGCGCTGCGCTCCAGCGTCACTTCGATGTTTTTCTTCGTAGGCTCGTGGAACCAGGTGGTGTACTCCCCGGGCAGGCTCAGGGCGGTCACCCGGCTGCCGTCGGGGCCTTTCCACACAAAGGCCGGGGGCGACAGCCTGGGCCGCATAAAGACATACCGGTCCATTCCGCTTTTCAGCAGGATCTGGGGCAGGCCGCCCTCGTGGCCGAAGCCGTCGGGGTTTGCCCCCACCCGGCAGATGCGCCCGAAGTGCCGGTAGAACCAGCGCTGGCCATACAGTCCCTGCCGCGCGAAGGCCTCGCCGCTGGGGATGATGCAGTCCGGCTCCACCAGCGAGCCGCCGCAAAGCTCCCAGCGGCCCTCGGCCACCCGCTTTTGGATGGCCTCAAACTCCGCCGGTGCCACCCGCTGCATCCACTGGAAGGCGGCGGCCGAGGTGGCGGAAAAGCGGAACCCGGGGAATTCCTCCATCCGCTGCAACGCGCTTTGGAAGGTGGCCTTCACCTCCTGCATGCCCTCCTTCCAGTCCCAAAACCAGACCAGGTCGATGTGGGAGTTGCCCACCATGTACAGTTTTTTCATCGTGTGTTCGCCTTTCGCAGATAAGCTCTCGCAGATGGTTTATCCCTTTTGCAGCACCTCGCCCACCAGGTGGCTGAAGAAATGGCTGGCCACAATCTCCCCCGCGCCAATCACCCCGGCCCGCCAGGCCCTGCCGCTGCGGACGATGCGGTTCTCCCCGGCGCCGGGCAGGCGCTTCGTGGCGGCCGCCTGCTGCACCACACCGAAGTAAGGCGGGTATTCCAGCACCAGCGCGCCGCCGAGAATGATAACCTCGGGGTCGAGGATGTTGATGATGTTGCCAATGGCAAGGCCCATGAGATGGGCCGCGTCATTCAGCACCGGCACCACCCGGGCGTCGCCGCCGCTGCCGGCCGCCAGCACCTGCTGCAGCGTGAGGCGGGCCGAATCCCCGGCCAGAGGATGGCCGGTGCCGGCCAGCTCCGCGCTTATCCGCCGCAGGATTGCGATGCCCGAGCCCATTGCCTCGAGGCAGCCGCGGCTGCCGCAGTTGCACAGCGGGCCGTGCGGGTCGATGACAATGTGCCCGAACTCACCGGCGATGGCGTTGGCCCCCTCGTGCACCCCACCGTTCAGGATCATCCCGCTGCCGATGCCCATGTCGGCATCCACATACACCACGCTGCCATAGCCGGCGCCCGCACCGCGCCAGTACTCCCCCATGGCGATGGCGTTGGTGTCCTTGGCCAGCAGCACCGGCAGGCCCAGCTTGTCGGCCATAATCTTGCCCAGCGGCATGTAGCGCAGGGCCGGCAGGTTGGGCGGGGAGAGCACCCGCCCGGCCTCGGTGTCCACCGGGCCGGGCACGCCGACGCCCAAACCCAGCAGGCGCTTGCGGGGCACCTTGCTCTCTGCCAGCACCTGCCGCACCATCTCGGCCAGCGCCTCAATCAGCCCGGCGGGGTCCGCGGGCAGTTCCTCCATACCGGCGCTGCGGTAGGCCACGATCTCGCCGTGCAGGTCCATCACGGCGGCTCGGGTTTTGAACATGTTCACATGCAGCCCCACGGTGTAGCCGTAGTGCTCGTCGATGGTGTAGATGACCGCCTTACGGCCCACATGCCCGGCCTGCCAGGCGTGCTGGCGCACCAGCCCCCGGCCGGTCAGCTCCTCCATGATCTTCTGGATGGCCATGAAGGACAGCCCGCTCTCCGCCGCAAGGGCGGCCTTGGTGGCCGTGCCGCTGCGGCGGATCTGATCCAGCACCGAAAGGCGGCTGGCATTCTTCAGTTGCATCGGGCCCGGGCTGTTTCCCATCATCTCCACGTCTTTCTGCCGCGCTTGCGAGCCTCCGGGTTCAGTAGCGAAAATCCTCGCACATCGGCTTGAACCAGGGGTTGTAGTACACCGCGAACTGCCGCCG
>JAJDIZ010000005.1 GCA_030266915.1 Ruminococcaceae bacterium OttesenSCG-928-D13
TCAGATAAAAAGTGAAAAAGGCCGCGGCGAAGCGCCGTGGCCTTGGGTATGTCGGGTTGGGTCAGAGCTGCTCCAGCGCCTCTGCCAAACACTGGGAAATCTGGTGGGGGCAGGAGGTGGGTTTGTCCTCGCAGCGGATGTTTTCCAAAGCCGGAATGGCCTCGCGGGCATTGCGGCCCACCAGCAGGGCGCACACTCCTTTCAGGTTGCCGTCGCAGCCGTCTTCCACCGAGATGCTTGTGATGATGCCGTCTGAATTCAGTTCCACGGTGGTGCTGCTGGAGCAGGTTCCTTTGTTGCGCCTTGTGTGGGTCATGCCTGTGAATGCCTCCTTTTTGGGTGGTTGATCGAAGACTTATACAATAAACTGGGGAATGGCCTCTTTCAGCAGCAGCGCCGCCTTTTCAGTGCCCAGCCGCCCGGCGTCCAGCACCAGGTCGTAGTTGTCGGCCCTGCCCCAGTCCCGGTCGGTGTAGTAGCTGTAGTAGTTGGCGCGGCTGCGGTCCGTCTTGCGTATCAGCGAACGGGCGCGGTCCTCGTCCAGGTTGTGCTTTTTGGCGATGCGCTTGATCCGCTCCTCCGTTGGGGCGTGGATGAAGACCGAAACCATGTTCGGCAGCCCCCGCAGCACATAGTCGGCACAGCGGCCAATGATGACACAGGAGGATTCCCGCGCCGCGTCGTGAATCACCTCGGCCAGGGCGTTCTGCATCTGGTCGTTGGGCAGGTAGGCCATATAGTCGGCGTAGCTGGACATCTTGCCGGCCATCTCCATGGGCGGGGTGTGCAGCAGGCCGCTGGCCGGCTTTTCGTCGTTTTTCTCGAAAAGCTCCTCCAGAATGCCGCTTTTGTCGGCGGCGGCCTTCAAAAGCTCCTTGTCGTAAAAAGCGATGCCCATAGCGGTGGCAAGCTGTTTTCCAATTTCATGCCCGCCGCTGCCGAACTGGCGTGCCACGCAGATAACGAGATTATCGGCCATACGGTCCACCTCCTTGTGTTCCGGCAAAGCCGGCCTGGGGAAAGAAAGGGAAACGTCCGGCGGAGTGCTGCTTCGCCTATCTGCATTATAGCATACCGGTGGCGTAAATGCATCCGGAAATTTACGCCGAGGCGGCCTCGGGCAGCATGCCCAGCGCCTTTACCCGGCTGAGCAGCACGGCGGCCACCAGCACGATGGCCAGGTCCGGCAGGCACCACAGGGCGTTGTAGGCCAGGGAGTAACCCCAGGCCGGCCAGCCCTCCCAGGCCCAGGAGCCCCACAGAATCCAGCCCGAAAAGAAGCTGCAAATGTAGCGCCCAAGCCCAGTGATGGCGATGCCCGCGACGAGGCCGGTCGTCGGGCTTTTGAAGCGCCGGCTAATCGGGCCGGCAAAACCCAGCACGGTGTAGGCTACCACATAGTCCAGCAGGGCGCACAGCACCATGGCAAACAGGGTGCCCACCACCACCACATGCTCCATGCCCTGCAGCAGCTGGGCAAGGCTGTACACCGCGGCGGTGCCCACCCCCCACCTGCCGCCGTGGCGCAGGCTCATCATGAAAATGGGCAGGGTGGAGAAGAAGGAGATTTTGCCCCCCCAGGGCAGCTCGATGAACGGGATCATGGACAGAACGAAGGCCAGCGCCACCATCAGGGCGCCCTCTACAAGGATGGCTGTGCGGGACATTTGGGACGGGTGTTTCATGGTTGTTACTTCCTTTCGGCCGGCAATATTTCGGCCCGGTGATGTAACATAAAAACACACCCGCGGCATAAAAACCGCGGGCGCGTAAGTTTCACAGGATAACTGGTGTAAAACTCCCTACGCCGGCATTACCCGGATCAGGTTTCGAGGGTCCCCGCGCGTCTGCGCGAATCTCAGCCCGGCGGGAAAAACCCGCCATTGGCACCCCTGTTTTTATGTCCGCGCCTATTATAGCGCGGCCGGGCGCGGATGTCAACACCCGGTGTATGGCTTTGACAATGGGCGGGGGAAGGGTCAGCTTCCGCCGCTTACCAAAGGCGCAACTCCCTTCTTTGGGCACAGGCCAGCCAGCACACAGCGCTCGCACAGGGCGGCCCGGGCTGTGCACACCGCCCGGCCATGCAGCACCAGGCGGTGGCAGAAGTTGTTGCTCTCCTCAGGGGGCAGCACCTTGCGCAGGGCGGTTTCCACCTTCATCGGGTCCTTGCTTTGCACAAAGCCCAGCCGGTTCGAGATGCGGATGCAGTGGGTGTCGGCAATCACCACGCCCGGCACGTTGTACACGTCGCCCAAAATCAGGTTGGCGCTCTTGCGGCCCACCCCGGGCAGGGCCAGCAGCTCCTCCATGGTGCTGGGCAGCCGCCCGCCATATTGGGTGAGCACGATGCCCGCCGCCGCGTGAATATCCCGTGCCTTGCCACGGAAAAACCCACAGGAGTGGATGATCTCCTCGATGTCCGACACCTCGGCCCCGGCCAGATCCTTCAGGGTGGGGTATTTGGCAAACAGCACCGGGGTGATCTCGTTCACCCGGGCGTCGGTGCACTGGGCGGACAGGCGAACCGCCACCATCAGCTGCCAGGCGTTGTCGTAATCCAGCGAGCAGATGCCCACCGGGTATTCATTTTTTAGCGCCTCAACAATTTTTACGGCGTCGGCTTTGGTACGCATGGGTGTCTCCTTGTTTTTAGAATGGCAGGTTCCCGAAAAACCGGATAAACCCGCCCTTGCCGTTGCAAACATCCAGCAGGGCGGCGGCCGAGGCCGGGGGGATGATGCCGGCGGTGTTGAGGGCCACATTTTTGAAAGGCATGTCGTGGGTGGTGGCCAGGATCGCTTTCTTGGCGGCGGCCGGGTCCGGCGAGAAGGAGACGATGGTGTGCCGGCCGATCAGCCGGGCCAGCCGCAGCAGGTTGCGGCCGGTGGCGCTGTCCTGCATCAGGCCCAGCGGGGTGTGCATCGTGTAGCGGCCGCGCCGTGGCGGGCTGTTGTCCTCCAGCTTTTTGCCGTACAGCCGGGCAAAGGCCTCGGTGGGGAAGCAGTTGTCCTTCGGGTGGCCGTAGGGGCCGTCGGCGGCGTGAATCTCGCTGGGGTTCAGGGTGACCCCTTCCACCGCGATGCCCGTACGCAGGCGGGTGTCCCGGCTGGAGGCGCCCACATGCAGCTCGTAGTGGCCGGCCTCCACCACATCGGTTTTGCTGGCCGGGTCGTAGCAGGCCAGCGCGCTGTAGGGAATATCGATCGCCAGCTCTTTTTCCTCGCCCGGGGCAAGGCTTACCCGCCCGAAACCGATCAGCGTTTGCAGCGGCTGGAACAGCGCCGAGCTTTTGCGCCGCAGGTAGAGCTGGGCGATCTCGTCCCCGGCCGCTCCGCCGGTGTTCTTCACGGTGAAGCGGGCGGTCAGGGTTTCGCCGGGTTTCAGCGTTCCTTCACTCAAGGTAAGCCCGCCATAGCTGAAATGGGTGTAGGAAAGGCCGTGGCCAAAGGGGAAGCGTACTTTTACCCCGGCGGTGTCGTAGTAGCGGTAGCCCACGTAGAGGCTCTCGTTGTAGGTCACCTCGCTGGGGCCCATCGGGAAGTAATTGGCGCAGGGGGTGTCCTCAAGGGCCAGGGGCCAGCTTTCGGCCAGCTTGCCGCCGGGGGTGTCCACCCCGTAGAGCAGGCGCACGGCGGCATCGCCCACAGCCTGGCCGCCCAGATGCAGGCAGAGCAGGCTTTTCACCTTCTCCAGCCAGGGGGTGGCCACCGGGCTGCCGCAGCACAGCAGCACCGCCACATTTGGGTTGGCGGCGGTCACGGCGTCCAGCAGCTTCAGCTGGCAGCCGGGCAGGTCCAGATGCTCCCGGTCGTAGCCCTCGCACTCGTAGGAATCGGGCAGGCCCAGCACCAGCACCACCTTCTCGCAGCTTTGGGCGGCGGACACCGCGGTGGCCACCATCTGCGGGGTGGCCTCGGTACCCATGTGGCCGGGGGCGTACACGAAGGGATGCCCCGCCGCCTTCATGGCACTGAGCAGGCTGGTTACCTTCTTCGGGTTGATCACCGAGGACCCGCCCCCCTGGAAGCGCGGCTTCTCGGCCATCTCGCCAATGATGGCGATGCGGCCTTCGTCCACAGTGCCGCCGGCGCTGCTTGCCGCAAAGGGCAAAAAATCGTCCTCGTTGCGCAGCAGCACGGCGCTCTGGCAGAGAGCGTCGGCGGCAAGGCGGTGGTGGGACGCCCAGTCCACCGGCGGGCGGGATTTCTGCACGGCGGGGCTGTCTGCCCCGGCGCGCTTGTACACCAGCTTCAGCAGGTTCCACACGGCGGCGTCCAGGGCGTCCTCGCTCAAAAAGCCGCTCTGCACCGCCTTGACGATGGCCTCGCCGGTGGCCGGGCCGGAGTAGGGCATCTCCAGGTCGCAGCCGGCGGCCACCCCGGCGGGGCGGTTGTCCACCGCGCCCCAGTCGCTCATTACAAGGCCGTCGAAGCCGAAGCGCAGCCGCAGCACCTCGGTGAGCAGCCAGCGGTTCTCGGTGGCGTAGCTGCCCCGCACCCGGTTGTAGCTGGCCATCACGGTGTCGGGTTTGGCCTCGCGGATGGCGATCTCGAAGGGCTTGAGGTAGATGTCGAACAGGGCGCGGGCATCCACCGCCGAGTTGATGCTCATGCGGTATTTTTCCTGGTTGTTCACCGCGAAGTGTTTGAGGGAGGTGCCCACACCGCGCCCCTGCACCCCGTTTATGAACCCGGCGGCCAGCTTGCCGGCCAGCAGCGGGTCCTCGCTGTAGTATTCGAAGTTGCGGCCCCCCAGCGGGCTGCGCTTGATGTTCACCCCGGGGCCAAGCACCACGCTGACGCCGTAGTGGATGCACTCCTCGGCGATGGCCGCGCCCACCCGGCCGGTGAGCTCGGGGCTCCAGGCGCAGGCCAGCGTGGCCTCGGGCGGGAAGCAGGTGGCGGGCTTCGAGGGACCGCCGTTCTCCTTTTTGTGCTGCTTGTCCTCCATCCGCACGCCGTGGGGGCCGTCGCTCATCGCCAGAGCCGGGATGCCCGCCTGGGGCAGCGGCTGGGTGAGCCAGGCGGTGCTGCCGCTGCACAGGGAGGCCTTCTCCCGCACCGAGAGTTTACTAATGATTTCAATCAGCTTTGCGTCAGTCATTCGGGGCCTCCTTCGCCTGCGCCGCTGCGCGTTCCTCAAGGTCAGAGACGATTTTTTCGTACATCTTTTCGTCTATTTTAAACTTTTTCATGTAGATGATATAGCAGGCAAGAATCAGCAGCAGCGGCAGCACAATCATCGACACACGCAGGATGAAGGTGGAGGAATCGGGAATCTGCTGCACGATGCGGTTGCCCTCGGCAATGATGCCGTCCCGCACGGCCTCGGTGCCCTCGCCCAGCTGGTTCATCTGGTTTTCAAGGCCGCTGATCTCGTTGGAGACGGTGTTCAGGTTCGAGATGATCAGGGTGGCCGAGAAGATGCCGGCCTGCACCGCCGAGGCGAGCTTCGTAATGAACGGGTTCAGGGAGTAGATGATGCTGTCGTTGCGGGTGCCCAGCTTCCACTGGCCGTATTCCACGGTGTCGGCCAGCAGCACGTAGTTTAGCAGCTGCACTATGGCCTGCCCGGCAAACAGCACAAAGCCGATGACGCAGAGGATGGGCATGTTCATCGGGAACAGGTAGCCCACGGCGAACAGGGCCAGGTAGCCGATCACCACCATGACGATGCCGATGGTGAACTGGCCCCGCCGCTTGATGCCCTTGGCCAGCGATGGAAAAATCGAGAGGGTGAGAATCTGCGCAACGCCGAGGGAGGCGGCGAAGATGGTGAACTCCGGCCCGCCGAAGACGCCGTAGTCGAAGTAGAAGAACTGCACCCCGAAGCCGGTGGTGGTGAAGTAGCCGATGTTGAACAGCAAAATGGCCACGGCGATGACGAGAAGCTGGTCGTTTTTGCCGATGATGCGCACCATGTCTTTGAGTGTGGTGTTGTTTTTCACCTGGGTGATGCCGCGCTTTGGCTCCTGCACGCCGGCCACCACCAGCACCTGGCAGGCGATGAACACCGCCGCCACCACGATGGCGATGGGTCGGTACATGCTGCCCATGCCGCCGGCCGTGAGGATGGGCACCAGGGCGGTGACTGAAAAGAGGCCCAGGTTGGCCCCGATGCGGGCGAGGCTGGTCACCTTTTCCCGCTCGGCGTGGTTGGTGGTGAGGGAGGGCAGCATGCCCCAGTAGGCGATGTCGTTCATGGTGTAGGTCATGCCCCAGAGGATGTAGGTGATGGCGAACACCACGATGAAGGTCACCTCGCCCTGGGCGGGGTTTGAAAACAGCAGGACAGTGAACACCGAGTTCAGCAGCGCCCCAGCCAGAATGAAGGGCTTGAACTTGCCGAAGCGGGTGTTGGTGTTGTCGATGATGGTGCCCATCATCGGGTCGTTCACGGCGTCCCACACCCGGGCGATCACCATCACCACGCCCACCGCGCCCAGCTGCCAGTTGCTAACCCCCACCGCCAGCGTGAGGTAGGTGAGGATGAAGTTCGACACCAGGGTGTAGTTGGCGTCCCGCCCGATGCAGCCCAGGCCGTAGCTCAGCCGGGTGCGCAGGCCAACGGTGCCCGCCGCGCTGTTTTTGCCCATGATTGCCCCCTTAATATGTTGGGATAAGATTCATGATGGGAATGGTTTGCCGCAGGCTGTCACTTTTTCTTGACCCGATCCCAGTAGTCCTTGAAGGCCTGCTCGGTCTTGTTGTCGCCCGGGGTGTAGTATTTGGTGCCCAGCAGGGTGTCGGGCAGGTACTGCTGGTCCACCCAGTGGTTGGGGTGGTCGTGGGCGCTTTTGTAGTGCTGACCCTTCACCCCGGCGTCGGCGCCGTCGTAGTGCTTGTTTTGCAGCTGGCGCGGCACCGGGCCGGTGCGCCCGGCCTGCACATCGCCCCAGGCGGCGAACACCGCGTTGATGCCGCTGTTGCTCTTGGGGGCCTGGCACACCAGGATCACTGCGTCCCCCAGGGGGATGGCCGCCTCGGGCAGGCCGATTTGCAGGGCCATGTCCACGGCTGCCTTCACAATCGGGAGAATCTGCGGGTAGGCGAGGCCCACGTCCTCGGCTGCCGTGACCACCAGCCGACGGCAGGCGCTGGGCAGATCCCCGGCTTCCAACAGGCGAGCCAGGTAGTGCAGGGCGGCGTCCGGGTCGGAGCCGCGCATCGATTTCTGGTAGGCGGAGATGATGTCGTAGTGCTCGTCGCCGGCCCGGTCATACCGCATGCTGCTGCGCTGTGCCACCTGCTCGGCGGCGGCCAGGGTCAGCGTTTTTTTGCCGCCGCCCTCGAGGGGCGCGGCGTTCAAAATGAACTCGAGGCCGTTCAGCGCCTTGCGCATGTCGCCGCCGCTGGCGGTGGCCAGCTTGCGCAGGGCCGCCTCCTCGGCGGTCACCGTCAAGCCGTCCTCTGTATCCAAACGGACCAGCGCGTTTTTCAGCCCCTGCTCCACGTCGTCCGGCTCGATGGGCCTGAACTCGAACACCGTGCTGCGGCTGAGCAGCGCGTTATAGACGTAGAAATAGGGGTTCTCGGTGGTGGAGGCGATCAGGGTGACTGAGCCGTCCTCGATGAACTCCAGCAGGCTTTGCTGCTGCTTCTTGTTCAGGTACTGGATCTCGTCGAGATAGAGCAGCACGCCATTTTGGCTGCCAAAGCTGCCGACGCCCTTCACCACGTCGCGGATGTCCCCGGTGGAGGCGGAGGTGCCGTTCAGCTTGTGCAGCTGCATGCCGCTGCCGGCGGCGATGATGCGCGCCACCGTGGTTTTGCCGCAGCCCGAGGGGCCATAGAACACCATGTTGGGCACGGTGCCGGAATCGATGGTGCGGCGGAAGACGACGTCTTCGGCCAGCAGGTGCCGCTGGCCCACCACTTCATTGAGGCTTTGGGGGCGCAGCCGGTCGGCCAGGGGGGTGTTTGCCATCGGCTAGCTCCAATCGGCCCGCTTGCGGGCGCCATAGTCGCTGCCCTGGATGTAGCCGATGAACTCGGCGAGGCTGCGGTCCCAGAAATTCCACTCGTGCACGCCCTGCCATTCCCGGAAGGCGTAGGTCACCGGCAGGCTCTCGGCCAGGGCGCGGAAGGTCTCGTTCTGCTGCTTGACGTTGGGCAGCTCGGTGTCCTGCAAGCCGCAGGTGCAGTAGAGCTTCGGCTGCTGGTCGGCCGGAAGCTCCGCCACCTTTTTAAGCAGCTCCATCACATCCAGCTCCGGGGGCAGGTCGAAGTTTGGCCCCAGCACCGGGGCCAGAATCGGGGGCGCCCCGGGCAGATGGCTTTCTTCGGCCATCCGGCGCATGTCGAGGCAGCCGGAGAAGCTGCCGATGGCGGCGTAGCGCTCCGGGTGGGCCAGGCCGATGCGCATGGCGCCGTAGCCGCCCATCGAAAGGCCGGCGATGTAGTTCATCTCCCGCTCGGTGGGGATTTTGAAGATGCGCCCAAGCTGGGCGGGCAGGTATTCGGTGAGGATGGTATACCAGGGGGTGCCGCAGGCCATGTCGGCATAGAAGCTGGCCTGGGCGTCGGGGGCGACGAGGATATAGCCGTTGTCGGCGGCGTAGCGCGGGGCGGCGCTGAACTGCATCCAGTCGCTGGGGGTGTTGCCCATGCCGTGCAGCAGGGTGATGACCCCCTTCACCTTGTTGCCCACGGTGGCGGGCAGGTCGGTGGGGAAGTAGAGCTGCACCGGCACGGTGGTGGCAGTCTCATATATTTTGATTTCGGTCGAAATGAAAGCCATGAGTAATTGCTCCTTGAAGATTTGGTTGTTGGCTTAAACAGAGTGGCTTTGTGGAATGCCTCACCTTGGGGCAGTCAGCCAATGTTCCTCCACTCGCATGCTTCGCATATCCTTAGCCCTAGGCTCGCTCCAAAACATTGACTGCCTGCCCTTGTGCACTGCCCAAACCAGTTAAAAATCAGCAGGTGAAAAAGTTTTTGGTGGAGAGCTCCTTCATGCGGCGCATCGCCTCGGCGCCCTGCCCGGCGTCCAGCACCAGCCTCACCCGCTTGCCGTCCCGGTGCATCAGGCGAATTTGGGGCAGCTCCCCGGCCAGGGCAGACCCGCCCTCGGTGGGTGCCAGGATGAAGGCAAAACCGGCCAGGTCGCCGGCCTTGAAGCATTTCAGGCTCAGCAGGCGGGGCTGCAGCTCGTGGGAGAGGATGGCGTAGTAGACGATGTCGTCGGTGATCAGCACATAGTCGAACTGCTCCCTGCCGGTCCAGCGGTTTTCCAGCCTTGTGAAGATGCCCTTGCCCCGGGGAATCCAGCCCTCCAGGGCGTCGCGCAGGTCGTCGGGCAGGTCGCCGGCGGGCGGGGTGTCAAACCGCAGGTTGCGAAGCTCGATGAAGTATTGGTCGCTCATGGGGTTTCTCCTTTGGTCGGGGATGCCGCAATCCCGGTGGTGATGCATTATCTGATGGCATATCAGTATTATACCCGTTTTCAGGGGAAAAAGGTAGGGGATGTGGCGAAGGGCCGCGGCATCGAGGCCAAAAAAAAGAACCGGCAGAAAAGGGGATGTGCTTCCCTTCTCTGCCGGTTTTGCGGTCTCATTAAAATGGGACTGTCAGATAGCCTTTCCGCTTTGTGGCCCAAAAGCACACCGGAATGTACAGTATGGTCAAAGCTGAAAGCGAGATGGCCGTTCCCCATACGGGGAAAACATAGTCGGCAAAACTGCCCATGTCCATGAGCGCGAACGGAACGGTGCACACAAACATTATGACGATCTGTGCCGTGGCATACAGGGCTGTCGTGGGAATCGGAACAGGCTTTTTCTTGATAAGGGTGTAGTTGAACAGCACAAGATGTCCCAGCAGGTAAAGCGAAGTGCAGATTGAACAGATACGTTCAGCCGCGATGCGCAAGGAGAGCCTGAGCTCGAGCAGTTCAAAATTACCCGCGATTTCCTGTGGGTTCAGTGTCCTATTGAGGACAAACAGCGTCACGGAGTAGGCGCACAGTCCAAAAATCAACAGCACACCCAGGGCTATGGTGACTATTTTTCGCCTGCCTTCGAGACAGAAACCGATCACCCTTCTCATGCTTACCCCTTGTCATTGCCTGTTTAATGATACCCCGGCAGGCAGGCGGCCTGTCGGGGCAAAACAGCTAAAGCTTATTTTTTGGTCGATTCGGCGGAGTAGGGGCTCATCAGGTCGTTCCACACCTGGTTGACGTACTCGGCGCTCTCCAGGTATTTCTGGCTGACGATATTCTCCTCGATGCCAAGCTCGGAGGCTAGCGGGGTCATGCCCTTCCAGTCGGCATTGTCGTATTTCAGCACCAGCTGGAACAGTGTGCCGCAGATGCCCTCGCCCTTGAGCAGGCCATCCTTGATATCGTCGGTGATGGGCAGCGGCTCGAGGGCGTCCTCGAGCTTGACCCCCATCAGCAGGCCCAGGGTGGAGAACATCCCCATCAGGTAGGCCTCGCTCTTGCTGATGGGCAGGTCCGGAATGTAGGGCGCCAGCTCCTGGCAGAACTGCCCGCGCAGGAAGCTTGTCTTGATCAGCTCGGTGGGAATTTTGCCGTCGCTGTTTTTGAAGGAGAGCAGGTAGACCCACTGCTTCAGCTGGCCCACGCCCAGCACCACCAAAGCCTGCTTAACGCTGCGCGCCGGGTTGCGCAGGGCGAAGTAAGCCGAGTTGACCAGCTTGAGCAGGCTGAAGGTGAGGGTGACGTCCCGGGAGATGATGGTGGCAATCTCATCCAGGTCCGGCTCGTCCTTGGTGATGGCGATGATCAACTGGAAGAAGTTGGACTGGAGATGCTCCACCTGGGCCACGGGGGAGTACATGCTTTCGGCCACATGGGTGCCCTGCAGGTACTCGATGCCGTAGCTCTTGGCAGTGTCGTAGATCTCCTTCGAGTTGATGCCATAGCCAATCACCCGCTTGCCGAAGCTCCTGGCGATGTCCAGGATGCTGTTCAGCGAGGGGTTGGGCTTCGACATGTTGATCTTGATGATGTCAACGATGTCGAGGATGGCAAAGTAACGGCTGGAGAACTCAAAGCCCTTGATGGCAATCTCGTAGCCGCTTTTTTTGTGTTCCTCAATCAGCTTTTGGGCCACCGGATGCACGAGGATGGTGTCCTCTATCTGAATGACGAGGTGCTCGGGATTGAACATCTTGGGGATGTCCTTCTCAAGCAGGTTTGGGGTGAACGTGATGAACGCCTTTTTGTTGTTCAAAAGACGTACATTGTCCATCTCAAGCAGGAAGTCCTCAATCATGTTGGCAGCTTGGGTATCCTGCTGGTTGTACAAAGTTACGCCCCGGTCCTCGTACAATAGTTCGTAGGCGTAGGCCTCACCATCTGGCCCGATGATCGGCTGCCGGACAATGTTGGCGCCCATGAAAACATCATCTCCTCGTGATAGGATAAAGACTTTTCTTGTCAGTTCTGGCTCAGGGTCAATTCGTCCACAAACTCAATCAGCTGCAACAGTTCGGGCTTCGAGAACTGCCCGGTGGCGCCCAGCTGCTTGCCCACCGCCAGCAGCTGCTCGTTTATCAGGGAGGAGAAGATGACGATGGGAATGTCTTTGAGAATCTCGTCCTCATGCATCAGCTTGATCAGGTGATGGCCGTCCATCTTGGGCATTTCGATGTCGGTGATCATGCAGGACACCAGGTTCTTGATGGGTACCCCGAGCCCCTTTTGCTCCTGAAGGTACTCCCAGGCTTCCTCGCCGTTTTTCATTTTGGTGATGCGGGTGTAGCCGGCTTTTCTCAGGCCATCCAGCACCATCTGGCTCAGCAGCATCGAATCCTCCACATAGAGGAGGGGATGGTTGTTGGCCGGGCGGTCACCCAGTTTTTCCAGCTCGGCAATGCGCATGCCGCTCTCGGGGTTGATCTCGGTGACGATTTTCTCAAAGTCCAGAATCGTGATGAGGCGGCCATCGTATTCGGCAATGGCGGTGGCAATGCCCTCGGTGCCGCCATAGATGATTTCGTCCGGTTTTTGCAGGTTGTTCCAGGAGATGCGCGAGATGCCCACCACCTCGTGTACATGGAAAGCGTAGCTCTCCTGGCTGAAATTGGTGATGATGAAAACGTCGGTTTCGAGGTGGTCGCTGGCGCCCAGGCCCAGGTAGTGGGCCAGGTTCACCACGGTGATGACCTCTTCCCTGGGCTTGAAAACCCCCTCGATGTTGGGGTTGGACTTCTGCATCGGGTTGACCGGGGAGTACTTCATGATCTCTTTGACCTTGGCTACGTTGATGCCATACAGGTTGCCGTCGATCGTGAACTCCAGGATACCCAGCTCATTCGTGCCGGATTCCAGCAAAATATCTGCATTGACGTTCATTTACGAACCTCCTAGACCATACTGCGGGATACAACTGCCTGGATATACAATTCAAGTATAACATCAAAACGCCCGGATATCCAGTAAATGGGAAAAAAAGTTTTGGAAGTAAAGCGGAGTAAAAACGCGATGACACATATATTTGACTGAGAGCACTTTCCGCGTTTTTCGGCGAAACCTGTCGAAGCCGCCGCCGGTGCAGGCGTTTGGCGAGACAGGCCGCCAAAAATAGGGGTGGCAGCGCCGGGTTATGACAAGGCCTCCTCCCAGCCGATTTCCACCACGTCGCCGCTCACCAGTTCCTCCAGATAGGGGGCGTCGCGGCCGTTCACCGTCACCCGCACCTTGCCCTTGGGGTTGGCCGGGTCGATGTCGACAAGGGCAAGCATGTCAAACAGGCGGTGGGGCTCGCCGCTGGGCTTGGGCGGCAGCACCACGGTGCGGCCGTTCAGGTCCACCCGCAGGCTGCGGCCCGGCGCCGGGGCGGGCTCGGGCGCCGGTTTTGGCGCGGCCTCGGGTTGGGGCTCCGGCACGGGTGTCGGGTCCGGTGTGGCCTCGGGCTTGGGTTCCGGCGCAGGCGCAAACGCCGGTTGGACCGCGATTTCGGGCGGGACAATCGGTTCCGGTTTGGCCTCGATTTCAATGGCCTGGCTTGGGGCAGATGGTGCCGGCGCAGGCTCGGGCGCGGATTCCGCCAGGGGCTCCAATTGGGCCGCGCTGGGCTTGGGCAGCGGCGCCGACGCGGGGGGCGGCGTTTCGGCCTCGGTTTCCGCCGGCATGGGTGTTGCAGCTTCCGGCGTGGAGTCAGCCGCCTCGGGGGTGGCCGCGCCAGCGGGCGCCTGCACAGGTGCCTCGGCGGGCGGCGCTTCGGCCGCGGCCTGGGCGCCGCAGATAATCACATCGCCGTCGTGCAGCTCAGTGGCGGCCCCGGCGGGCTGGCCGTTCACGGTGATGGCCTCGCCCTCGGTTCCGATGCCGGCGGCCTCGCACAGCTCACCCACCGTGAGCACCAGATACAGCTCTACCGCGTCCTGCTCCTTGATCGGGGTATCCGGCTCTGCAATGGCGCCGTTCACCCGGGCAATCAGCCCGGCCAGCAGTGTTCGGCCGTTCAGCGTCACCCGCAGGGGCAGCGCCCCCCGGGCGTAGTCGGCTATCTCGGCACTGGCGTCCGTGCCGCGCACGGCCCGGGTGATCTCAATCTGGTCGCCCTTCTCCACCGGGGTGGCCAGGCTGGCCGGCTTGCCGTTCACCAAAAGCTCGGCCGGGGTGTGCAGCCCGCCCCGCACCGTGGTGCGCGCGCCGTTCAGGGCGAAGGTCAGTGGCCGCCCGTTGCGGCCCATCAGGTCGGAGTAGGTGTACCCGCCCAGCAGCAGGGCGTCCATCACGCTGGCGGTTGCCGGAGTGAACAGCCGCACCCTTTGCCCGTTAATGGTGACCGATGCGCCCTCCACCTCGGCGTTGTCTGCCGTGGTGAGGGCGATGCCCACCGGGGTGGCGAACTCGGGGCCGTCCAGCCCGCTGCCCTCGTTCAGCACCTTGCCGGAGAACTGGGTGCCGGCGGCGGCCACCCGTTTTTCGGGCAGGCTGAGCTTTTCCTCCAGCTTTTCACACAGGCCGGGGGTTTTGCTGCCCCCGCCCACCAGGAAAACCGCGGCCGGCGCGCCGGCGTTGCAGTCCCGGATGCGCTCGGCAATCACCTCGGCCAGGGTGTCCACCGCCGGCTCGATGGTCTCGGCCAGCTCGGCCGGTTCGGCGGTGTGCTCGAAGCCGAGGATGTCGCTGTAGCTGATCGCCTCGCCCGCCGCCAAGCCCAGCTTGAGCTGCTCGGCGGTGGGGAAGTCCACCAGGTATTTTTTGATCAGGGCCTCGGTCACCTCGTCGCCCGCCATGGTGGCCATGGTGTAGCCGGCCACCGAACCATCGGCCGAGAGGGCGATGTCCGAGGTGCCGGCGCCGATGTCCACAAGGGCCAGGTTCAGCAGGCGCAGGTCCTGCGGGATGACGGCCCGCATGGCGGCAATTGGCTCGAGGGTCAGGGTGTCGATCTCCAGCGCCAGCAGTTCCATGCAGCGGCGCAGGCTCTCCACCACCTCGGCGGGCAGGAAGGTGGCGATGATCTCCACCTCGGCCTTGCCGCCCCGGTGGCCCACAATGGTGCTGAAGGGGTAGCCGTCCAGCAGGTAGCGCACCACGCTGTGGCCCACGCAGTAGTAGGCGGTGTCCTGGCTGTCCAGGTCAAGCCGGGCCGCGTTGATGGCGGCGTTCTCGAGGGCGTAGGCGTCCCGCGGGGTGATGGTGACCCCCTCGGGCAGGTCGGCCTCGGCGGTGGAGCGGGCGGTTTTCAGCGCGCGGCCGGCCGCCGCCACACCCACCCGGGTGAAGGTGACGCCCAGCTGCTGCTCGATGCGGCTTTTCACAAGGCCGGCCACTTTGGCCACCTGCTCAATGTCTTCAATCTGGCCGTCGATCATTGCCCGGCGGGGGTGGGCCTCCATGGCCCAGGCTTCCACCACGAAAAGCTCACCCTCCCGGTGGCCGGCAATGCCAACCACGCTGCGGGTGCCGATGTCGAGCACGAAAATCCGGCCGTCCCCGGCCGGGGAAGACTGCTGTTCCAAGCCTGCAACCCCTCCGCACTATAGAGTAGATGATGCCTTGGCGGGCACCAAAGGTTGGACCAAATGACAAACAGGGGACACGCCCAGGCCCTGGGGCGCCCCCTGACAAATCAATGCAGCATATACCCCATGGCTAATCGGGGGAGATAACGGTGTTGCGGCGGCGGTTTTTCTCCACCCGCTGCAGCTGGAACAGCTCCTTGCACAGGCTGTCCATCTGGCGCTCGGAGAAATCGAAGAAGGTGCAGCCGTACTGGGTGTCCCCGTTGGGCATTTTGATCAGGCGCTGCACCCGCAGGCACAGGCTCATCGGGGAGTCCAGCAGGGTGAACTCGATGTAGTAGCGGGCGCCCGGGTTCAGGGTAACCAAGCTCTGCAGCCGCACGCCGGTGAGGCTGATGTCCATCACCCGAACCTCCACCGAGCTGTCCAGCAGCATCTGTTCGGCTGCCTCAGGGGTGGCGGCGGCCAGGGCTGCGTCGAACTTGGCCTGCTCCTCGTCGCTTAAAAGCACGCTGAGACGGCCGGACACGTTGGTGTTAACCCGGAAAGCGCCGCGGCGCTCGAAGTCCTGCAGGGGTTTAACTTCCTCCACCCGCACAAAGTTGTCGGTGGAAAGATAAATGATGCCCACCAGGATGCGAGTGCCCTCCTGGGAGTTGTAGACGAACAGCTTGACCGGCATGCGGTACTGCAAAAGGGGCATGCGCTCGTTGTCGTTCGAGGCCAGCTCCAGGGCGCCCTGGTCAATTTTAATGATACGGCCCACGGCCAACAGGTCGTTCGAGAGGCTTTTCACCTCGCAAAGTGAGCCGATATATTCCTGGGGTATTGCCAACATAAATCTACCTCACTTCATCGAATAACCCGTTTTTATCGGTCCGGGCCACTAATCAGTCAATGGGCAGGTGCGGCCAGTGCCCGGCTGTGACTGCCTTGCAGAACCTGCTCGACACCCCTGCCCACGGCCACCAGCACGTCGGACTGGTACTGAAGCTCCTTGCTGCGGTACTCGCCGTAGACCTCGCCGGTTACGCAGGTGACGTAGAACGGGGCCAGTTCATTCAGCGCCGACACCCGCACCTGCGCCATACAGGCCGGGCAGCGGCAGAGCGTATCATATTTTTCGGGATGCAGGGAAAGCTCCTTGTTCAGGGCGTTGTCCACCAGCACTTCCATGTAGTTTTGAATCATTGCACTACCTCACACCACATTATACCAATATTATTGCGATTTGCAAACATTTACTGGCGAAAAGTCGATGCCCGGTCAGCTTTTCAGCCTTTGTCTTTCCCAGGCCCCTCCAGGTTCTGAAGCTGCTCGCGCAGGGCGCGGGCGGCGTCCAGCGAGCCGCTTTGCAGCCCCACATCGCTGGCGGCGTGCTTGATGCTGGACGACATCTGCAAAATCTGCATGTAAATGGCGGCCACCACCTGGTACAGGTCGGGCGGGATATCGCGCCCCACCTCCAGCATGCACAGCATCGAGGCGGCGGAGTCGTCCTTATACACCGGGATGCCCTTTTCCTCGGCGATGCCGATGATCCTGTCGGCAATCTGCCCGTAGCCCGAGGCAATCACCACCGGGGCGTTCTGGTTCTCCATGTTGTATTTCAGCGCCACGGCCTTGTTGCGGCCGGCGCCTTTTCTCTCGGCCCGCTCAGATTTTGACATCGATGCCCATCCTCCTGTACGGCAGGTCTGTGAATACTTCCATCAGGCTGTGGGTGCGTTCCAGCCGGTCCACGTTGATGGTCTCGAAGCTGTAGCCCAGGCTTGCCACCGCGCTGCGGATGGCCCCGCCGATGCCGGCGAAATCGCGCATGTAAGCGGGCGGGCACAGCAGGTTCATGGCGATGCGCTTGTCCTGCACAAAAAGCTCGCTCTCGAAGCGGCCGATGCCGTCCACGTCGAACACCATCAGCATGTGGATATTCTGGGCGGCGCCGCCGCTGGGGGTGGGCGCCTCGCCGGCGTCCGGGTCTATCCACATCTCGGCGAAAGCCCGCATGTCCTGGTATTCCACCGGGACGATGAAATGCAGCAGCGGGGTGAAGTTTGATGGGCTGGACAGCAGGCTGTGGACAATCTTCTCGAAGCGCTCGCCGCTCACCAGCTCCAGGTCCTCGCTTTTGGCGGATTTGTTGATGATCTTGGCCAGGGTGTCAATCACCTGGCTGTCCTCCTCGGCCTTGCGCGCGCCCCGGGCGCCGCCCTCGGTGAGCACTCGGTCCAGGTAGGCCTGGAGCTTGTCCACCAGCACGCCCTTGGCATCGTCGCCATCCATACTGTTCAGTAAAAGGCGCAGCGCATCGGGCAAAAAGTCGTCGTTGTCGTTGTAGCGGGAGAGGTTGTAGACAATCAGCGGAATGGTCTTCTCCATGGACGGGGTGTAGAGCACGCTGTTCTGGATATCCTTCAGCACGTCAAAAATCTGGGTTTTCAGGTCGGCAAAGGCCTGGGAGCGTTCCGGCAGCAAAGTCCGCCCCTGCTCGGGCACCTGCCCGGGAACCGGCTCCGCTTCCCGGGCGGCCTCCTGTTCGCCGGCCACCGGGGCCTGGAATTCCCGCAAAGCGGAGACCAGATCCTCCAGCCGCTCGTGCAGCCGGGGAGAGGCCTCAAGGCTGTCGGAAAGGTAGGTGAGGTTGCCGGCCACGCTGTCCAGCACGTCCTGCCGGGAGATAGTGGCGTTCAGGGCTTTCAGCAGCACCCCGATGTTGGTGGCCAGCTCCGGCTTGCCGGTGCTGGCGGTGGTGGCCTGGCTCAGCAAATCCCGCAGCATGTTGAACAGGTCCCCTTTGAACAGGGTGGTGTTCTCCTCCTGACGCAGCAGCTCGGGGGCAATCTGGTCCGGGTTGAGCAGCAAAGTGTCGAACAGCTGCTGAATCTCTTGGGTGAGTGGGGAGGAGGCGCCCGGCAGCAGGGCGAAAACCTCCTGCAGCATCGTGATGTTGCGAATCATCGAGGCGGTGACCGCCGGATCCTGCAGCAAGTCCGCCAGGATGGTGGGGGCCTCGTTCTCCTTGGGTTTAAAGCCGGTGTTTTGCTGCAAAATCTCGCTGGGGTCGGTGGTTTGCAGCACCCGGGTCACGTCGGAAAGGTCGAAGGGCACGGCGGCACTGTCCACCACCGGGCGGGCGGCGGTGTTGGGCAGTCTCTCCACCAGCGGGGTGGAGACTTTCAGGATATCGGCCATTGTGTCCTCCATGAGCCATCGCCGCGAAAGCCAACAGCCCGTCTTGTTCAGAAAAAATTTACATTTGCCCGGCGGCAGGCAAAAGTCTCACAATATGTATATTCGGTTAAAATCTGCAAAAATCAATGGTGATATTTTACCACGGAAACCGGCGATTTGCGAACGAAAAGCCGCCGTTTCTCTTTAAAAGCGTGCAGACATGAAAAATTTACACTTATTTACGCAATTTTAGTCAGAAATTGTTGCACGGATTTTCAAATGCGCTATAATATATATAGTATATCGTATCGAAATGGTCAATAATAACCAAAAAAGAGCAGGTGATATTTTTGAGCATGATAGATGACAGCATGCGGCCAATGTTGGACACCTTTATATTCGAGACCACCACAATATTGGACCAGCTGGACGAAATTTTGCTGGAGGCCGAGAAAAGCAAGACTTTCAACGACGACCAGATCAACGAAATTTTCCGTTCGATGCACACCATCAAGGGCTCCGCGGCGATGATGGGCCTCTCGGAAATGAGCGAGACCACCCACCGGGCGGAGGATATGTTCTTCATCATCCGTGACGATCCCAGCAAGATGGACGGCCAGAACACCGGTGTGGTGTTTGACCTGCTGTTCCAGCTTTCGGACTTTCTGCGCCAGGAGCTGGGCAACATCCAGGAAGATCCGGACGGCTACGACGGGGATGCCCCCGCCGACCTGATTGCCGCGCTCAAGGCCGAGATCGCGGTGCTGAAGGGTGAGGCCGCCCCGGCTGCCCCCGCCGAGGCAAAGGCCCCGGTGGTGGAAGCTGCCCCCGACGCTGCGGCGGCAACCGCCGCGGCCGGCGGAAATGTACACACCTTTAAAGTTTTTTATGAAGAGGCCGAGATGGCCAACATCCGCGCCTTCATGCTGCTGAACCAGCTTAAGGAGTATGGTGATATCCTGGACACCGTGCCCCCGAACCCTGAATCCAACTCCGAGGCCGCCCAGATTATTGAAGAAAGCGGCTTCCTTTTCCGCATCCGGTACGAGGGAGACATCACTCTGATCCATAATGTGATCGAGGAGGATACCAACATCTCCGGCTACGAGGAAGTGGAAGAGGCCCAGGAGAAAGCCCCGGAGGCCGAGCAGAAAGCCCCGGAGGCCGCCGCGCCTGTGGCGGAGGCCGCCAAGGCCCCGGCCGCCCAGGAAAAGGGCTCGCCCGCGCCCAAGGCTGCTCCGGCCGGTGGCGCATCCGGCGGCAAGCAGAGCCTGATCTCGGTGAACCAGTCCAAGATCGACAGCCTGGTGGATATCATGGGCGAGATCGTCATTGCCGAGAGCATGGTGGCCTCGAACCCGGACCTGAAGGACCTGCCGCTGGACAACTTCAACAAGAGTGCCCGGCAGCTGCGCAAGCTGACCGACCAGATGCAGGATATCGTAATGAGCATCCGGATGGTGCCGCTGACCGGCACCTTCCAGAAGATGAGCCGCATTGTGCGGGACATGAACAAGAACCTGGGCAAGGAGACCGAGCTGGTCACCATCGGCGGCGAAACCGAGGTGGACAAGAGCATCACCGACGTGCTGGCCGACCCGCTGATGCACATGATCCGCAACTCGATGGACCATGGCATCGAGATGCCCGAGGACCGCAAGGCCAAGGGCAAGCCGGAGCAGGGCACCGTCATTTTGCAGGCCAAGAACGTGGGCAGCGACATCATCATCACCATCGAGGACAACGGCAAGGGCCTGGATCGCGACAAGCTGCTGGACAAGGCCGAGCGCAACGGCATCCTGACGAAACCTCGCAGCGAGTACTCCGACAAGGAGGCCTTTGGCCTGATCATGATGGCCGGGTTCTCCACCAATGAGGTGGTCACCGAATACTCGGGCCGTGGCGTGGGCATGGACGTGGTGCGCAAGAACATCGAAAAACTGGGCGGCCAGGTGAGCGTGGACTCGGTGACCGGCCAGGGCACCACCTTCACCATCAAAATTCCGCTGACCCTGGCGATTGTGGACGGCATGGAGATCGGCGTGGCCCATGACACCTTCACAATTCCGATTACATCAATCAACCAGATTTACAAGCTCAGCCCCGAAACCGAGCTTTTGTATGACACCGACGGCACTGAGATGGTGATGGTGCGCGGCGTCACCTATCCCATCATCCGCCTGCACCGCATCTACGGCATCGACACCGAGGTCACCGAGCTGGCCGACGGCATCCTGATCATTGTGGAGAGCGGCGACGCCAAGGCCTGCATCTTCACCGACCGGCTGATCGGCGAGCAGCAGGTGGTGGTCAAGACCTTCCCGAAATTCTTCGACCGCTACAACGTCAAGGACCTGGGCTTCTCGGGCTGCACCATCATGGGCGATGGCTCCATCAGCCTGATTCTCGACATCAACAGCCTGCTGGGCGCCTACCGCACCGACTCCAGCAACGTGGTGCGCACGTCCTATTAATCGCGGCACAGCGCGCAGTTCAGCACACAACAGGAGGTAACCGCAAATGGCGGAAGAAGTCCAGATCATGACCAAAAAGATTACGCTGGAGGACGAGCTGGCCGGCAAGTCCCTTACCTTTTATATTGGCGATACCATGTATGGCCTGCCCCTCACCAACGTGATTGAGATCATCAGCGTGCAGGACATTGCCCGGGTGCCCGGCACCCCGCCCTATGTGAAGGGGGTCATCAACCTGCGCGGCAGCATTGTGCCGCTGGTGGATGTGCGGCTGAAGTTTGGCCAGATGGAAAAGGAGTATGACGACCAGACCAACTTCATCATCACCCAGCTGGGTGACATGCAGGTGGGCCTGGTGGTGGACCGGGTGTCCAACGTGGTGGAGGCCGACGCCGTGGATGTCTCCTCCCTGCCGGAGTTTTCCACCGTAAACACCAACCGCTATATGACCAGTGTTTCCCGCATTGGCAACCAGCTGGTGATGAACCTGAACGCCGAGACCATCCTGGAGGACGATAATATCCTGGGAATCGGCTAATTTCACATGTTTTCTTTTAAGATGCTATATCATCAAAAAGCGGCGCTTGTGTTGAAGTGTGCCGCTTTTTTACAGTTACAGACAGCTTGAATGAAGAGGGTGGCTTTGCTATGATAGAGTTGACTGAAAAGGAATTTGTAACCCTGCGTGACTATGTGCTGGGAAATTTCGGCATTGACCTGTCGAAGAAAAAGGTGCTGATTCAGGGCCGCCTCACCGCCACCCTGACCCAGCGGGGCTTCAAAACCTTCACCGAGTATATCGACTTTGTGAAGGCCGACAAGACCGGCACCGAGGTGAACCTGCTGCTGAACAAGCTCACCACTAACCTCACCTACTTCATGCGTGAAAAGGAGCACTTCGAGTTCCTGCACAACGTGGTGCTGCCCGAGTTTGACCGCACGAAGCGCCGGGAAATTCGGCTGTGGAGCGCCGGTTGTTCCTCCGGGGAGGAACCCTACACCCTGGCCATGACCCTGGCAAACTACTACGCCGGCAAGCCGAATCCCCCCAAAATATCCATCCTGGCGTCGGATATTTCCCAGAAGGTGCTCACCTCGGCCCAGGCGGCGATCTACCCGGCCGAGGGACTGAAGGACATGCCGGCCGGTTGGGCGGCAAAATACTTCGACAAGGTGGACGCCGACCAGGTGAAGGTGAAGGATGACATCAAAAAGCTTGTCACCTTCCGCACCGTGAACCTGATGGATCCGTTCCGTTTCCGGTCACCCTTCGAGATCATCTTCTGCCGCAATGTGATGATCTACTTTGAGAAAGAACGCAAAAATGACCTGGTGAACCGTTTCTACCAGTGGGTGGCGCCCGGCTTCTACTTTTTCATCAGCCACTCCGAGAACGTGGACCGGGGTCAGAGCGAGTTCAGGATGGTCAAGCCGTCGATTTTCCGGCGGGACGTCTGATGCGGCAAGGCTGGCGGCGGCCAGCATAACACTATACTGCAAAGGAGGTGGCGGATATGGCACCGATCCGCGTGATGCTGGTGGACGATTCGATCCTGTTTTTGGGCGCGATGAAGCAGGCCATCGAAAAGGAACCCAATCTAGTTGTGGCCGGCACCGCCGCCAACGGCGTGGAAGCCTTGGAAAAGGTGGGCGTGTTCCGCCCGAACGTGATTGTTTGTGACGTGCAGATGCCAAAGATGAGCGGCATCGAGTTTGTCAAAGCTCTTTTGCAGCGGCATAAAATACCCGTGGTGGTCATCTCCGGCACGCCGGGGGTGACCCTGAGTGCCCTGGCCAGCGGCGCGGTGGATTTTATCCCGAAGCCGGCTGCCGGGGAACCGAAGGACGCCTTCTTCAAACGGATGCTGAACACCATCCGCACGGCGGCCGCGGCCAACGTGGGGGCCAAAATAGCAGTTACCCACTCGCCGGCCCATCATGCGGTGGGTATGTTGACCGGTGCCCCGAAGGACGTGGTGGTGGCCATTGGCGCTTCCACCGGCGGCACCGACGCCATTGCGGCTGTGGTACGCGACCTGCCGGCCGATTTCCCTCCAACTTTGGTGACCCAGCACATGCCGGCAGGTTTCACGGCGATGTACGCCGAGCGGCTGGACCGGGAGTGCAAGATGACCGTGAAAGAGGCAAAGGACGGCGACCGGCTGGTGAAGGGGCGCATCCTGCTGGCGGCGGGAGACCACCACCTGCGGCTTAGGAAAGACGCCCAGGGCTACTTTGCCTCCAGCCGGACCGGTGAAAAGGTGAACGGCCACATGCCCAGCGTGGACGTGCTGTTTGATTCGGTGGCCGAGCTTGCCGGGCCGCGCAGCGTGGGGGTTATCCTCACCGGCATGGGGGGCGACGGCGCCGAGGGCCTTGTGAAGATGCGCCGGGCCGGGGCCTACACCATCGGGCAGGACCGGGAGACCAGCGTGGTGTACGGTATGCCGATGATGGCCTTCAATAAGGGCGGGGTGGTGAAGCAGCTGCCCCTGCACGAGATACCGGATAACCTGATCGCTCACCTGAACAAATTGAGATAGGCCACGGCTGGCCAAGGCACCTTAAAGTGTGTCGGCGTCAGCTGCGTTTTCCACAAAAAAGTCAGTTCTATATTGTGCGTTCAACCAAACCGCCCGGGTTTTTATGCCGGGCGGTTAAGTTTTTGGGGTGGCCTCCGATGTACATAGGTGAATAGATGTCTTTTTTTGAGGAGGTGACCGGGTGTTTCTGCGCAGCAGCTACAATGCGATGTTTACCCACCGGCAGATGAATATCCATAGCAGCAAGATGCTGACCGCCCTGCAGCGGCTGAGCAGCGGCTATCGCATCAACTCCGCCAAAGATGACCCGGCCGGCCTTGCCATCTCTGAACGAATGCGCGCCCAGATTACGGCGATGCGGCAGGGCATACGGAACGCCCAGATGGGCCAGGACATGGTGGACACCGCCGACGGCGCCCTGGCCGGGGTGCACAGCGTGCTGAACCGCATGGTGGACCTGACCACTCAGGCGGCCAGCGCAACGCTGAACGAAACCCAGCGCAGCGCCCTCCAGCAGGAGCTGAACCAGCTGCGGGAGGAGCTGGTTCGCACCACCGCAGCCACCAATTTCAGCGGGTCGGACCTGCTGCAGGGCAACTCGCAAAACGGCGAACCAACCAAGATACAGATTGGCCCCACGGCCGAGCGCTACGACCAGCTGGCCATCAACCTGCCGAACATGAACTCGGTGCTGAAAATGCTGGACGGGCTGGATGTGATGACCCCCGAGGCTGCCGGCGCGGCCCTTGAGACGGTGAACGCCGCCATTGACCAGGTGAGCACGATGCGCGGGAACCTGGGCGCCACCGGCAGCCGGATGGAGTATTTCATCAACGCCCAGGAGGTGGCCCTCGAGAACCTGGAGGAGGCCGAAAGCCGCATCCGCGACGCCGACATGGCCAAAGAGATGATGAACTACGTGAAGGCCTCGGTGGGCTGCAAGGTGGCCCAGGTGATGATGGCCCACGCCATGCAGGAGCCCTACCGGGTGTTGGAGCTTGTAAAAGACGGGGCTGCGAGTGCGCCGTCGAGTAAATGACGACAAAAAAAGAGCGCCCATGCGTGAAAACGCGGGCGCTCTTTCGTATTGCATGGGCGGCGCTACTGGATGCCGGTCACCTCGTAGCCGGCCTCGGTGACGGCGGCCGTCAGGGCCTCGTCGCTGACGTTGCCGTCGGTTTTCACGGTGGCGGTTTTGGCCTCAAGATCCACGCTGGCCGCAACGCCTGGCAGCGCGTTCAGGGCCTTCTCCACCCGGGCGCTGCAATGGCCGCAGCTCATCCCTTCAATGGTCATCTTTTTTTCCATGCTTGGTGCCTCCTTTAGTTTGGGTGCTTCACCGTTTTGCGGTGTGGATAACGTTGGGGCTGGCGCGGGCGGCGTGTTTTCGGAATCCGCCGCCATGACGGGCGCGGGCCTGAACAGGTTCAGCCGCAGGGCGTTGGTGACCACGAACACGCTGGACAGGCTCATGGCCGCCGCGCCGAACATCGGGTCCAGCAGCAGGCCGAAGGCCGCAAAGAACACCCCGGCGGCAATCGGAATGCCAATGATATTGTAGAAAAAGGCCCAGAACAGGTTCTGTTTGATGTTGCGCAGCACCGCCTTTGAGAGGTTATAGGCGGTGACGATGTCGCCAAGGTCGCTTTTCATCAGCACGATGTCGGCCGATTCGATGGCCACGTCGGTGCCGGCGCCGATGGCCACCCCCACGTCCGCCCTTGCCAGGGCCGGGGCGTCGTTGATGCCGTCGCCCACCATGGCTACCTTGTGTCCGGCCTCCATCAACCGGCGCACCTCGGCTTCCTTGTCCTGGGGCAGCACCTCGGCGATGGCCTCGTCGAGGCCTACCATCTGGCGCACCGCCTCGGCGGTGGCCCTGTTGTCCCCGGTCAGCATCACCACCCGCAGGCCCTTGGCCCGCAGGGCGGCCACGGCGGCCTTGCTGCCGGGCTTTGGCAGGTCTGCCACCGCCACAAGACCGGCCAGCTTCCCGTTTTTGGCGAAGTACATCGGGGTTTTGCCCTGGGTGGCAAGCCCGTCCGCAGCGGCCTGCAAGGCCCCCAGCGGCACCTTCTGATCACCCATCAGCCGGGCATTGCCGGCCAGCCAGACATCCCCCCCGATGGTGGCCCGGATACCCAGGCCGGACAGGGACTCGAAGTTTTCCGCCTTTTGCGGGATGATGCCCCGCGCCTCGGCCCCCTCGAGGATGGCGCGGGCCACCGGGTGCTCGCTCATGGCCTCCATGCCGGCGGTCACCGCCAGCAGCTCGTTTTCGCTCATCTCAAGGGGCACCAGGTCGGTAAGCTGCGGCCGGCCCTCGGTGAGGGTGCCGGTTTTATCCAGCACCACGGTGTCCACCCCGGAGAGGGTTTCCAGCGCCTCGGCGTTGCGGTAGAGGATGCCGCTGCGCGCCCCCTTGCCGGTGCCCACCATGATAGCCACCGGGGTGGCAAGCCCAAGGGCGCAGGGGCAGCTGATCACCAGCACCGTGATGGCCCGGGCCAGGGCAAACTCCACCCCGGCGCCCACAATCATCCAAACGGCGAAGCACACCAGCGCGATGCCCATGACAATCGGCACAAATACCCCGCTGACCTTGTCGGCCAGCTTGGCGATCGGCGCCTTGGAGGCACCCGCCTCCTCCACCAGCGCGATGATCTGGGAGAGGGTGGAGTCGTCCCCAAGGCGGGTGGCGGTCATCGTGAAATAGCCGCTGGTGTTCACTGTGGCCCCGGTCACGGCGTCGCCGGGGGTCTTGTCCACCGGGATGCTTTCCCCGGTGAGGGCGCTTTCGTCCACCACGCCCTGGCCGCTCTCAACCTTGCCGTCCACCGGCACCCGGGCGCCGGGCTTTACGGCCAGCAGGTCGCCCAGCTGCACCTGTTCCACCGGCACCTCGGTTTCCACCCCGTCCCGCAGCAGCAGGGCTGTTTTGGGGGCCAGGTCCAGCAAAGCGCTGATGGCCTGCCCGGTGCGGCCCTTGCTGACCGCCTCCAGCGTTTTGCCCACGGTGATCAGCGTCAGAATCATCGCGGCGCTCTCGAAGTAGAGCTCGTGGCGGTAGTGGTTTACCAGCGCCATGTCCCCGTGGCCCAGGCCCCAGCTCAGCCGGTAGAGGGCGAAGATGCCATAGGCCAGCGAGGCGGTGGACCCAAGGGCGATCAGGCTGTCCATGTTGGGGGAGCGGTGCCACAGGGTTTTGAAGCCGGTGGTGAAGTATTTGTGGTTCACCAGCACGATGGGCAGCGTGAGCAGCAGCTGGGTGAGGGCGAAGGAAACCGCGTTCTCGGCTCCCTCGAGAAAGCCCGGCAGCGGCAGGCCCACCATGTGGCCCATGCTCACGTACATCAAGGGAATCATGAAGCAAACCGAGAGTGCCAGCCGCCGCTTCATGGCGGCGATTTCCGCCGCCATTGGGGACGCGGAACGCGTCCTGCCCGCGCTTTGCGCGGGCGAAGCGGCGGCAGCCAAAGCGCCTCGCTCAGCCTTCGGCGCGGCCCCATAGCCGGCCTTCTCCACCGCCTGCACAATCTGCCCGGCGTCCAGCGCGGCCGCATCGAAGCTGGCGGTCATGCTGTTGGCCAGCAGGTTCACCTCGGCCTTCTCAATGCCCGGCAGCTTGCACACTGCCTTTTCTATGCTGGCCGAGCAGGCGGCACAGCTCATGCCGGTGATGTCAAATTTCGCGGTTTGGGTTGCCATAAGATCCTCCGGGGTTAAAAAGCGCGTGGGTTAGCCGCCTTGCGGCGGTTTCCTGTTCAATTACTAATGTATACCAAATTAGTATTATTTGCAAGGGGTTTTTTTAAGCCTTCTGTTTTTGCGCCGGAACAGGCCTTTTTGTTCCCTTTTGCATCCAAAAGTATTATACTAATCATCAAATGGGCAGCCGGCATAAAAGCCGGCAACAGCCATGCGGAAAGGGGCGCCTTATGCAAAACACCGAGATTGCCGCCATCATTGTGGCGGCCGGCCGTTCCCAGCGGATGGGTTTCGACAAGCTGTTCTACCCCATCGACGGGGTGGAGGTGCTGCGCCACGCCGTGGGCAAGATGGATGACCACCCCGACATCGGCAGCCTGGTGGTGGTGGCCGGGGAGAACCTTGGCCGGGTGCGGGCATTGTTTGCGGCCCACCCGCCCAAAAAACCGCTGGTGATCGTGGAGGGCGGCGCCACCCGGGCCGCCTCGGTGAGCGCCGGGGTGGCCGCCTGCCCGGGGGCGAAAATAGTGGCCATCCACGACGGCGCCCGCCCCTTCGTTAGCCGGGCGGTGATCTCCCGCGCCATCTCGGCCGCCCGGGAGATGGGGGCAGCGGCCCCGGCCCTGCCGGTGAAGGACACGGTGAAGCGCGCAATTGACGGCGTGGTTCAGCGCACCGTCTCGCGGGACGCCCTCTACGCAGTGCAGACCCCCCAGGTGTTTGATCGCGCCGCTTTCGTGCGGGCCCTGGCAGCCGTCCAACCCAAGGACTATGGCACCCTCACCGACGACTGCATGGTGATGGAGCTGGCCGCAAAGCCCGTGCGGCTGGTGGCGGGGGAGGAGGGCAACCGGAAGATCACCACCCCGGAGGACCTGCGCCGCCCGGTCCGCGAGGCCGCCAAAGGCCCGGGCCTGCCCCGGGTGGGCCATGGCTATGACGTGCACCGCCTGGCCGCGGGTCGCAGGCTGATTCTGGGCGGGGTGGAGCTGGAGTACGAGCTGGGCCTGCTGGGCCACTCGGACGCCGACGTGCTGCTGCATGCGGTGAGTGACGCGGTGCTGGGGGCTGCCGCCCTCGGGGACATCGGCCGCCATTTTCCGGACACAGACCCTGCCTATGAGGGGGCCGACAGCCTCGAGCTGCTGGCCCGGGTGGAAAAACTGGTGCGGGACGCCGGCTACCGGGTGGCCGGGGTGGACGCCACCGTCCTGTGCCAAAAGCCCAAACTGGCGCCCCACATCGGGCAGATGTGCCGGAACATCGCCGGCGCGCTGGGAATGGACGAGGGCGCGGTGAACGTGAAGGCCACCACCGAGGAGGGGCTGGGCTTCACCGGCAGCGGTGAGGGCATCGCCGCCCACTGCGTGGCCGTGCTGGCTGCCGACAGGGGATAGGAGGCGCTCCCACTCCGGTTTTTGCATCCCCTGTAAAAAGGTGGTATAATAATCTCTTAAAGTTCGATATAATATTTTTGCCCGGAAGGGCCGGGCTGGCCTGATTGGCTTTCCCGCCCCCGGCCACGGCAGAGAGAGGAGGCCCGCATGCTGGAGAACATCGGCAGCTTTTTCAGCGATACCCTGAGCAAGCTGAGTGTGCTGTTCAGCAATGTGCACATCCAGGACTTCATCGATGTCCTGGTGGTGGCCTTCATTGTGTATGAATTGATCATCCTGGTGCGCCACACCCGCGCAGCCCAGCTGGCCAAGGGTGTGGTGCTGCTGCTGGTGGTGTATGTGGTGGCCCTGCTACTGGAGATGCGGGTGCTGCTGTGGGTGCTGAACGCGGTGATGCAGTTCGGCATCATTGTGCTGGCCGTTGTGTTCCAGCCGGAGCTGCGCCGCGCCATCGAGCAGGTGGGTGGGGTGAACGCGGCCTTCAACCACTTTTTCCGCGCCCCCCGAATGGAAGATGTGATGCGCCAGAAATGGCAGGGGGCCATCGTGGCGGTGTGTGACGCCGCCGAGCGGATGGCCGAGCAGCGGGTGGGCGCCCTGATTGTGCTGGAGCGCAACACCAACCTGAATGAGATCATCCGCACCGGCACCACGTTGCGCAGCGATGTGAACGTGGAGATGCTGGGTACCATCTTCTACGAGGGCACCCCGCTGCACGACGGCGCCACCGTGGTGCGGGACGCCCGCATCGAGGCGGCGGGCTGTTTTCTGCCCCTTTCCAACAACCTGGCCATCAGCCGGGACATGGGCACCCGCCACCGCAGCGCACTTGGTATGAGCGAGAACTCCGACGCCGTGGTGGTGGTGGTCAGCGAGGAGACCGGCATCATCTCAGTGGCCAAAAACGCGGTGCTCATCCGCCGGCTGGACCGGCAAAACCTGCTGGAGCTGCTGATCAGCGAGATTATCCCGCCGGTGCCCGAGGAAAAACCCAAGGGGCTGCGCCGCTTTATCCCGAAGAAAGCGAGGGCGTCCACAGATGAAAAAGAATAAGCTGCTGGACGACAAGCGCGTCGTTCTGTTGGTGGCCATTGTGGTGGCCGCCCTGTCCTGGATCATCATCGCCGGCTTCGTCAACCCCGGCAGCCGCATTCCCCTTGAAAACGTCCTGATCGACTACGAGCGGGGTTCCCAGGCTTACACCGACCAGAACCTGCAAATCGTGGGCAACCCCGAATCCAGCTATGCCGACGTGCAGGTGCAGGGGGACGGCTCAGTGCTGGGCAACCTGAGCTCAGAGGAATCGGTGACGGTGTATGTGGACTATTCCGCCGTGAAAGGCCCCGGCGAATACGAGCTGCCCCTGCGGGTGGAGCGGCTGAGCAGCGGCTTCACTGTCACCGGCGTCACCGTGACAACCAGCGGCCATTCCCTGGACAGGAACCCCAAGAACACCGCCACTGTCACCTTTGAGGAGATTGCCCGCACCACCTTCTCCATCGGCCACCGCACCGAAAACGTGAAGCCGGCCGACGAGAACCTGGTGAAGGGTCCCATCACGGTGGAGCCCACGGAGGTGACCATCACCGGCCCCAAAACCAAGGTGGATCAAATTGCCCAGGTGGTGGCAGTTGTCGCCGAGGAAGAGGAACTCACCGAGACCAAGCGCTACACCGGCGTCCCGCTGGTTCTGATTGACAAAAATGGCGACGAGATGGACCAGAGCGAGATGAGCCTGGTGTTCTCCAACCCCACAGCAACCGTCACGGTGGCCATCTGGGAGCGGCGCACCATCAACCTGGACGTGGGGCTCACCGGTGTTTCCCAGGCTCAGGACTTCGACGCCGAATGGCTGCGCAGCAAGCTGATTCTTAGTGAAGATACGCTAAAAGTTGTGGGACCCTCCAGCGCCTTTGAGCATCTGGATGACCCTCTTTTGATCCATGAGGTGGACGTTTCCGCGCTGGAGCCCGCCTGGGTGAGTAACCCGATCTCCATCACCCTGCCCGAAGGGCTGACTGCCGAAGACAAACTTGTGCAGGTGACTGTGACGCTGGATTCCACAGAGATGAAAGAGGTCACTATCGAGGTGACCGAGGACAATATCAAGGTGATCAACCAGCCCACCAACACCACGGTCACCCCGGTGGCCGATTCGATCAGCGTGCGGCTGCTGGGCACGGCCGACCAGATCGAGGCGCTGCTGGCCGAGAATGTCAGGGTGCAGTTGGATGCCTCTTCCGTCACCAGCGGTGGCGGCCGCCAGCAAACCGTGCCGGCCCGCATCCTGATTCCCAAATACAACCGGATGTTTGCCATCAGCGGCGAGGACGGCTACACCATGGTGTGCGACGTGGAAGTGAACGGATGATCGTTATAAATGGGTTGCGCTTGCCCCTTGGGCAGGATGGCGGCATGGCCGTGGCCCTGGCGCTGAAAAAGGCGGGCCTCACCCCCGCCGAGGTGGCCTCGGCCGGGCTGCGCAAGGTGAGCGTGGATGCCCGCCGCAAGCCGCCGCAGCTGGTGTACAGCGTGGCCCTCACCCTGAAGGATCCGGCCCGCGAGGCGCAATGCGCCCGAAAAGGCGGGGATGTGCGGGTGCTTACCCCCACTGAGTTTACGCTACGGCCCGGCGCCGAAACGCTGCCCGGGCCGGTTATTGTGTGCGGCCTTGGCCCCGCCGGGCTGTTCTGCGCCCTGGAGCTGGCCGAGGCCGGCTACGCGCCTTTGGTGCTGGAGCGCGGCCCGGCTATGGACGAGCGCCGCGCCGCCGTCGAGGCTTTTGAGGCGGGCGGCGCGCTCTCTGAAAACGCCAATATCCAGTTTGGCGAGGGCGGGGCGGGCACCTTTTCCGACGGCAAGCTGCGCACCCGCATTGGGGACGCGCTCTGCCACCGGGTAACTGCGCGGCTGCTGGCCGCCGGCGCCCCGGACGACATCGCCTGGCGCAGCCACCCCCACATTGGCACCGACCGGCTGCGGGACGTGTTTGTGGCCTTGCGCGGCCGCGTTGAGGAATTGGGCGGACGGGTGCTGTTTAACACCCGATTGGAATCACTGGAAGTCTCCGGCGGCTTGCTGCGTGGCGTGGGCACCAGCGCCGGGGCCATGCCCTGCGGGGCGCTGGTGCTGGCCTGCGGCCACAGCGCCCGGGATACCTTCGAAATGCTGGACGCCGCCGGTGCCGGGCTGGAGCCAAAGTCCTTTTCCGCTGGCTTCCGCATCGAGCACCTGCAAAAAACCATCGACGCGGGGCTCTACCATGAGGCGGCCGGGCATCCGGCCTTGCCGCCCGGGGAGTACCAGCTGGCCACCAAGGTGGATGGCACCGGGGTGTATACCTTCTGCATGTGCCCGGGCGGCACCGTGGTGGCCGCTGCCAGCGAAGCCGGGGGCGTTGTGACCAACGGCATGAGCACCTACCGCCGGGACGGCGAAAACGCCAACTCCGCCGTGGTGGCAAACGTGGATGCCGCGGCCTTTGCCGGGCCGATGGAGGCGGTGGCCTTCCAGCGGCGGCTGGAACAGGCGGCCTTTGCCGCCGGTGGCGGTGGCTACACCGCCCCGGCCCAGAGCGTGGGGGCCTTCCTAACTGGGCAGGCGTCCCTTGCGGGGCTGGCGGTAAACCCCAGCTATCCCCGGGGTGTGCAGGCCGCCGACCTGGGCGCCCTGCTGCCCGAGAAAATGACCAAGGCGCTGCGCGGCGGCCTTGCCGCCTTCGGCCGCAAGCTGCCCGGCTTCGACGCGCCGGGCGCGGTGCTCACCGGCCTTGAGACCCGCACCTCCTCCCCGGTGCGGGTGCCCCGAGATGAGGCCGGCGAAAGCCCGGCCATCGCGGGCCTGTGGCCCTGCGGAGAGGGTGCCGGCTACGCCGGGGGCATCATGAGCGCCGCGGTGGACGGCATCCGCACCGCCGCAGCCATCGCAGAGCGGTACCGGCCGCCCGGGCGCTAGGCACACCGGCCGCTCAGCTCCGCACGGCGCGGCATTGGGCAAATCAGTCATTACTTCAACACAAAAATGTGATATAATAAATTGTTTATAGATTGGGTCGGGTTTGAACCGTTCAGCCGGCCCGCGCCCCGTTGGGGGCGCATCACAGGAGGAGAGGACCCCGCATGCTTTACCGCGAGTGGAATGTACGCACGCCGAACGCCGAGAAAAGCGCGGCGTTGTCCGGCTGGTTCGGGCGCTGGCAGGGGAAGGACGGCAACACCCCGCACGGCGCCGGCCGGCTGCTGTGCGACGTGCTGTGCACCCGTGGCATCGACACCCCCGAGGCGGCGGCGGATTTCCTCGGCAGCCCGGCGGCCCTGCCCAACCCCTACGCCATCAAGGACATGGACAAGGCGGTGCGGCGCATCGCCGCGGCCCTCGAGAACGAGGAGTCGATCGCGGTGTTCGGCGACTACGACGTGGACGGCATCACCGCCACCGCCCTGATGTACACCTGGCTCGAAAACCAGGGTGCCCATGTGTTCTACAAGCTGCCCTCCCGCAGTGATGATGACTACGGCCTCTCCCCGGCGCTGGTGGACACCGTGGCCGACCGGGGCATCACCCTGATCATCACGGTGGACAACGGCACCACGGCCTTCGAGGCGGTGGCCCGAGCCAAGGAGCGTGGGGTGAGTATCGTCATCACCGACCACCACCTGCCCTACGACACCCTGCCCGAGGTGGAGGCCCTGGTGAACCCCTGCCGCCCCGATGACGAGAGCGGCCTTGCCTGCCTGTCGGGCGCGGGGGTGGCATTCATGGTGCTGGCGGCCCTCGAGGGCTGCACCGCCGAGGAGCTGCTGCCCGAATTTGGCGATCTGGTGGCCATCGGCACGGTGGCCGACGTGATGAAGCTGGTTGGCCCGAACCGCGCCATTGTGAGCGCCGGAATGGCCGCCTTGCAGGAGACCCAGCGCCCCGGCCTTGCGGCGCTGATCGAGGCCTGTGGCTGGGCTGAAAAGGGCGTCACGGTGGAGAATATCTCCTACGGAATCGCCCCAAGGCTGAACGCCGCCGGCCGGATGGACAACGCCACCTCCGCTTTGCGCCTGCTGCTGACCGAGGACGAGGAGGAAGCGCGGGAGCTGGTGGAGGGCCTGCAGCAGCAGAACGCCGCCCGCCAGAAGGCCGAGGGGGAAATTCTGGATCTGATTGCCGCCCAGATGGAGGCCGAGCCGGAGCTGCTCCGCGCCCGGGTGCTGGTGATCTGGGGCGAGGGCTGGCACCAGGGGGTCATCGGCATTGTGGCCAGCCGCCTGGTGGACAAATACGCCAAGCCCGCCATCGTCATCACCTTCGAGGACGGCGAGGGCAAGGGCAGCGGCCGCAGCGTGGCGGGCTTCTCCCTGCACGGGGCCATCGCCAGCTGCGAGGATATCCTGCTGCGCTACGGCGGGCACGACCTGGCCGCCGGCTTCTCCCTGACTGCAGATAAAGTAGTGGAATTCCGCCGCCGTGTCAACGAATGGGCGGCCGAAAACGTGCCGGTTCCGGCCCTGCCTTGCATCACCGCCGACGCGGCGGCCCGCCTTGAGGATTTATCGGTGGACGAGGTGCGCGGCCTTGACCTGCTCTCTCCCTGCGGCAGCGGCAACCCCTCGCCCAAGATTCTGCTCGAAGGGGTGCAGATCGACGCGGTCTATCCGGTGAGCGAGGGCAAGCACTGCCGGGTGCGGCTGCGCCAGGGCGGGCACACCATCTACGCCGTGCAATTCGGCTGCCGGCCCAACCTGCTGGCCTATCGCGTTGGCGACGAGGTGGACGTGCTGATGAGCCTGTCGGTGTACGAGGGCAAGGGCGGCGCCCAGGTGAGTGCCCGGGTGCTGGAGATGCGCCCTGCCGGGATGACCGGCAGCCATGTGGCCCAGTGCGCCCTGTTTGAGAGCTTTTACGCCGGCGGCAGCCCGGCTGCGGACCAAAAACTGCTGCTGGCCCCCACCAGGGAGGACACCGCCCTGGTTTACCGCCACCTGCGTGACAGCGACGGCCTGAACTATGGCGACCTGCGCCCGGTTTTCAAAAAGCTGGGGGAGGAGATGGCCGGCCGGGTGCTCACCGCGCTGGCCGCCCTTGAGGAACTGGATCTGATTGAGCGGGACAACGCCAGCGGCTGCTACAAAGCCGTGCAGGTGCAGGGCAAGCGGGACCTGGCCTCCAGCGCCCTGCTGCAAAGGCTGGCACAATAGCTGCTTTTCCACGGGCAGGCTCTCGAAGCTGCCTGAACGCATGATTACAACAAATAAGAGGGAGGTGAGCACATGGCTCCGTCCGAGGTGAAATTACCCGAGGTGAAACCGATAACCTATGTTGATTTCCGGGCGCTGGCGGTGGAATCCGGCCGGCCCTATGATTTTGAAAGGCTGGACGCGGCCTACGCGCTTGCCGATGCCGCCCATGCCGGCCAGAACCGCCGCAGCGGCGAGCCCTACGTTACCCACCCGGTGGCGGTGGCAACGCTGCTGCTGGAGCTTGGGCTGGACACTGAGGCCCTCACCGCTGCGCTGCTGCACGATGTGGTGGAGGACACCGAAATCCCCCTGGAGGAAATCGTCGCCCAGTTTGGCCCCGAGGTGGCCGCCCTGGTGGACGGCGTCACCAAGCTGGGGCTGATCAGCTTCTCCTCGATGGAGGAGGAGCAGGCCGAGAACCTGCGCAAGATGCTGTTGGCCATGTCGAAGGACGTGCGGGTGATGCTGATTAAGCTGTGCGACCGGCTGCACAACATGCGCACCGCCAGCGCCTGGCCCGCGCAGAAGCGCCGGGACAAGGCCCTCGAGACAATGGAGGTCTACGCCCCCATCGCCCACCGCCTCGGCATCTCGGGCATCAAGGAGGAGCTGGAGGACCTGTCCCTCGCCATCCTGGACGCCTACGGCTATGCCGACATCATCGAGCAGATGGGCCGCAAGGTTGACGCCCTGAGCTACGTGCAGAAAATTGCCGGGAACGTGCAGAGAAACCTCACCGAAAACGACCTGCCAAACGCGGTGATCCACAGCCGGGTGAAGAGCATCTACTCGATTTACCGCAAGATGTACATCCAGGGCCGCAGCTTCGAGGAAATCTACGACACCTACGCCATCCGCATCATCCTCGACACCATCCCCGAGTGCTACACCGCCCTGGGTGTAATTCACGACATGTACCACCCCCTGCCCAACCGCTTCAAGGACTATATCTCCACCCCGAAGCCCAACATGTACCAGAGCCTGCACACCACGGTGATCAGCCACGAGGGCATCGCCTTCGAGATACAGATACGCACCCACGAGATGGACCAGCTGGCCGAATACGGTGTTGCGGCCCACTGGAAGTACAAGGCCGGCCTGCAAGGGCAGGACAAGCTGGAGGAGCGCCTGGCCTGGGTGCGCCAGCTGCTGGAGAGCCAGCGGGACGCCGAGGACGGCGGCGAGCTTTTGCGGGATATCAAGAGCGAACTGATTCCCGAGGAGGTGTACGTCTTCACCCCCAAGGGGGACGTGATTGACCTGCCCAGCGGCGCCACCGTTATCGACTTTGCCTACGCCATCCACAGCGCGGTGGGCAACCGGATGACCGGCGCCAAGGTGAACGGCCGCATTGTGCCCATCGATCACAAGGTGCTCACCGGCGAGGTGATCGAGGTGCTCACCGGCAACGAGAACAAGGGCCCCTCCCGGGACTGGCTGAACATCGTCACCACCAGCGAAGCCAAAAGCAAGATTCGCCACTGGTTCAAAAAGGAACGCCGGGAGGAAAACATCACCGAGGGCAAGGCCGCGCTGGACAAGGAGCTGCGCCGAAACCAGATCACCATCCCGGCCGACCAGTACGACGAGTTTATGGAGAACATTGCCCACCGCCAGCGGATGAACAGCGCCGAGGAGATGTATGGCGCCATCGGCTACGGCGGGCTGCAATTGGCCCGTATTCTGCCCAAGCTGCGGGAGGAATACCAGAAGCTGGTGAAATCCGGCGACCCGGTGGAGACCTTCGAGATACCGGTGAAGCCCCGCAAGGAAAAGGCCAGCGAGGGCGTGGTGGTGGAGGGCATCGACAATGTGCTGGTGAAATTCGCCAAGTGCTGCAACCCCCTGCCGGGCGACCCGATTGTGGGCTTCATCACCCGGGGCTACGGCGTCTCGATTCACAAGCAGGACTGCGTGAACGCCCGGCCCGCCCTCTCGAACCCCCGCTGGCTGAACGCCCACTGGGCCGAGGGCATCAAGGAGAGCTTCACCAGCACGCTGGAGGTCACCGCCCTGAACCGGGACCGGCTGTTTGCCGATATCTCCAGCCTGCTGGCCGACATGCGGGTGCCGATCTATTCGATCAACGCCCGCTCCGGCACCGACGGCCGCGCCTCGATCACCCTCACCATCGGCATCCAGAACACCGAGCACCTCACCAATGTGATCAGCCGGCTGCGGAAGATCAAAGAGGTGACGGATATCCAGCGGACATAGGCAACTGCTGGTTTAGAACATCTGAACGACTATTCTATCTGTGGAGGAAACACATGCGCGCACTGGTGCAGCGGGTGAGCAGGGCCTCGGTGATCATCGACGGCAAAGAAAAACGGGAGATCGGCCCCGGCCTTGTGGTGCTGCTGGGCGTGAAGGAAACCGACGAGCTTTCGATGTGCAAGAAGCTGGCCGAGAAAACCGCCGGGCTGCGCATCTTTGATGATGACGAAGGTAAGTTGAACGTCTCGGCCGTGGACAAGGGCTACAGCGCCCTGGTGGTGAGCCAGTTCACCCTGTATGGTGACACCAAAAAGGGTAAGCGCCCGTCCTTCATCACAGCGGCAAAGCCCCCCCTGAGCGTGGACTGCTACGAGGAATACCTGCGCCAGCTGAAAACCCAGGGCCTCGCCGAGGTGCAAACCGGCGCCTTCGGCGCTGACATGCAGGTGGAGATTCACAACGACGGCCCGGTGACGATTCTTTTAGACACAGATGAGTGGAGGGGCCCCTTATAGGGGGCTGGCGTTTGGCTTTGCCGGGGAAAACTGGAGCGTTACATATCTATTTTGAGAGAAAGAGGGTAATCCTGTGAAAGCGATCCATATTGTCGACGGCCCGCCGCTTTACACCAACTGCTTTTTGATCATCTCCGACGCCGGCCACGCCGTGGCGGTGGACCCCGCCGCCGAGGCCCGGCGCTTCGAGGAGGCCCTTGAGGAAAACGGCGCCACCCTGAGCGCCATCTTCCTCACCCACGGCCACCACGACCATGTGGGCAGCGTGGAGCCGCTGCGGGCAAAATATGGCGCCAAGGTTTACCTGAACGAGGCCGACGCGAAGCAGTTTGGCATCAAGGCCGACGAATCCTTCACCGACGGGCAGGAGATTGTCCTGGACGAGCTGCGCTTCAAGGTCTACAGCACCCCGGGCCACACCCCCGGCTCGGTGTGCATCGAGATTGGCGACCTGCTGTTCACCGGGGACACTCTGTTCGCCGGGGACATCGGCCGCACCGACTTCCCGGGCGGCGACCAGAAGGCCATGCGGGAGAGCCTGAAAAAGCTGCGGGACACCGTGCCTGGCGATCCCCAGGTGCTGCCCGGCCACGAGGAGTTCTCCTCGATGGAGCAGGAGCGTAAAAATAACCCCTACCTGCGGCAAGCCTGATGCCGCCTGAGAGTTTGCCCGGGATTCTGGTGAAGGGCCTGTCCTCCGGCTATGAGGTGGAGCATCTTGTCCGGGTGTTTTTTCCCGGGGCAAAGCCTGTGGGTGCTTCCGCGCGGGATGAGGCGGAACCCACCGGGCGCATCCCCAAAGGCCCGCTGGTGTACGCCCGGGCCGGGCGGCGGCAGCTGGCCGCCGGGCTGCGGCTGGGCGGCCGGGTGGCGGTGCGCCGCGCCCCGCTGAATGCCGCCACAGCCGGCGATGAGAAGGCCCTGAAGTTGACCCTCTGCCGCCTGCTGTACGATTTGCTGAAAGACGAGACCGGCCTGCGCCCGCCCTGGGGGCTGCTCACCGGGGTGCGCCCTTTGAGCCTGCTGCGCAAGCAGTGCGCCGCCGGGGGCGAGGCCGTCGCCGAGGCCCACTTCCTGCAAAAGTGCGACGTCAGCCGGGAGAAGTACGACCTGGCCTGCCGGATTGCCGACACCCAGCGGCCCTTCCTCGAGCAGAACGCCCCGCCGGGCTACAGCCTCTACGTCTCGATTCCATTCTGCCCCACCCGCTGCGCCTATTGCAGCTTTGTCTCCAAAACCATCGCCCGGGAGGGCCACCTGATCGGCCCCTACCTCGAGAAGCTGGAGCTGGAGCTGGCCGAAACCGCCAAAGCGGCGAAGGAAAACGGCCTTGAGCTTCGTACTATCTATATCGGGGGCGGCACCCCCACCGCGCTGGACGAAGCCCAGCTTGACACCCTGCTTGCCGCCGTGGCACGTCACTTCGATACCCGCGCCGTCACCGAATACACCGTGGAAGCCGGCCGGCCGGACTGCACAAGTCCCGCAAAGCTGGCCCTGCTGCGGCAGTACGGGGTGGGCCGGGTGTCCATCAACCCCCAGAGCATGCGGGATGAGGTGCTGCGGGCCATCGGCCGCAGCCACAACGCGCAGGATATCCGCAATTGCTACGCCGAGGCGCAGAAGCTCGGCTTCGACGCCATCAATATGGACCTGATTGCCGGGCTGCCCGGGGACGATATCGCGGGCTTCATCGAGACCCTGGACGAGGTGATCGCGCTGGCCCCCGGCAACCTGACCTTGCACACCCTGACCCTGAAACGCGCCTCGGACCTGGCGCAGCAGCGGGCCGATGACAGCTCCAGCCCGGCTGCCATGCTGAAGGCCGCCTACCCGAAGATGGCCGCCGCCGGCTACCATCCCTACTACCTCTACCGCCAGAAAAGCACCCTGGAAAACCTCGAGAACACCGGCTGGACAAAGCCCGGCCTCGAGGGGGTGTACAACATCTGCATCATGGAGGAGGTCCACAGCATCCTGGCTGTGGGGGCCGGGGCGGTCACCAAGCTGGTGGCGGGCGGCCCCGAAACTGCGATCAAGCGCCTCTACAACCATAAATTCCCGGCCGACTATCTGGCCGGCCACGAGACAGTACTGGAGCGAAAGAGAGGAGTGAAGGATTTCTATGCCGGCAATCTGGATTCCCAAACGCCTGGTGGAGATCGGGCTGATCAACACGGCGGCTGAGAACGCCACGTCCTTTGTGTGCCACTGCGAAATCGAGTACGAAAGCCGGGTGATCGCGGCCGCCGCCGAAAGCCGCGGCACCGACAGCAAGATCATTATGCTCACCGGGCCCTCGGCCTCGGGCAAAACCACCACTGCCAACAAGCTGGCCGAGGCGCTGATCCGCAGCGGCACCCACGCCGTGGTGGTCAGCCTGGACGAGTTCTATAAAGACATTGACGACTATCCCCGCCTGCCCGACGGCAGCAAGGACTACGAAAACGTTTACGCCCTGGATGTGGACGAGATCCACCGCTGCCTGCTCCAGCTGCTGCGCGAGGGCGCGGCCGATTTTCCGCTGTTCGATTTCCAGACCGAAAAGCGCAAGCCCGAGCGGCACCGCATCGCCCTTGAGGGCGGGGTGGTGGTGGTGGAGGGCATCCACGCCCTGAACCCGCTGCTCACCGATGTGCTGCCCGAGGGCAGCGTCTACAAAATCTACGCCGGCCTGCGGGAGGAGTACTCCCACGGCGGCCAGCGCACCCTGCCCACCCGGGATATCCGGCTGGCCCGCCGCATGGTGCGGGACAACAAGTTCCGCGGCCACAGCTTGGAGAAAACCCTGAACATGTGGCCGATGGTGTGCGACGGGGAAGACACCTACATCAAGGCCTACAAGCCCTATGCCGACCTGCTGCTGGACACCAGCTTCAGCTACGAGATTTGCGTGCTGGCGCCCTTTGTCACCGAGCTGAAGGGCAAGCTGGACGATCCGGTGCTGGGCCCTCAGCTGGACGACCTGGCAGACCGTTTTGCCCGCTGCAACCCGCTGAGCGACAAGCTGATTCCCCCCCAAAGCATGCTGCGCGAGTTCATCGGCCCGACTGCGCATGATCCTGCATAGATGGATTTATATACGATAAAACATTGATTATTTCTCGAACTGAGATAAAGGAGACGCTATGGGAGACTCATTCGACAAGATCATGGACACCGCCGGCAAGGTGGCGGGCGCCGCCGTGAAGGGCACCACCAATCTGGTGAACAAGGGGCGCGACAAGGCCGAGGAGTTGGCCCTGCAGGCCAAGCTGAGCAAGCTGCAGCGGCAGCTGGGCTCGCTGGTGTATGCCCTGCGCAAGAACGACGAGGAGAACGAGCCGATGATTGCCTGGTACATCACCGAGATTGACCGCATCAACGCGAAGCTTGCGAGCCTTGGCACCCCGGCGGAGAAAGACCCGGACTTCAAGGTGTACGGCGGGCCGACGGCTGGCGCGGAGGAGGACTCGGATGCCTTTTTTCGTGACGGCGGTGGGGACTAATTACCCGAAAAGCCGAACTTTTGTCCGGTTTGACCGTCCAAATTCTGTCACATTTTGGCAAAAACGTCCGAAGCCCTAAAAAAAAGCCCAAAAACCCTTGAAAAAGGCGGGTTGATGGTATAAAATAGAGCCGTGCTTGTGCCGGAGAACCCGTTGTGAACCCTTGGCGCGGCACTTTTAATTACCCCGGCGCAAGGAGGCTCCATGGCGTTTGCTGAAAAGGCCCATTATGGCATCGGCGATCTTGTTGAGATCGTGCGGCTGCTGCGCCAGCCGGATGGCTGCCCATGGGACCGTGAGCAGACCCACGCCTCCATCCGCAAAAGCCTGATCGAAGAGACCTACGAAGTTGCGGATGCCATCGACCGGCAGGACGATACCCTGCTGTGCGAGGAACTGGGCGACCTGCTGCTGCAGGTGGTGATGCATGCCCAGATGGCCGGTGAAGTGGACAGTTTCAACTTTGAGGACGTCTGCGACGGGATCTGCCAGAAGCTGATCTATCGCCATCCCCACGTCTTTGGGGAGATGGAAAGCGGCCTCTCCAGCGGGCGGGTGCTTGCCAACTGGGAGAAGCTGAAAAACAGCGAAAAGGGCCGCAACACGGCGGCAGACCGTTTGGACAGTGTGCCCACCAGCCTGCCGGCGCTGATGTATGCCCAAAAGGTGCAGAAGCGCGCCGCCGACTACCAGTTTTGCTACGAGGATGTGGCGGGCGCGATGGCGGACCTTGACTCGGAGATCAGTGAACTCAAGGCGGCCGTGGCGGGGGATGGTCCCAAAGGCCACGATGCGGCCGATGAGATTGGGGACGTGCTGTTCAGCGCGGTGAACGTGGCCCGGTTCCTTGGGGCCGACGCCGAGGAAGCGCTGACCGCCAGCAGCCGCAAGTTCACGGCACGGCTTAAGCGGGCCGAGGCACTGGCCGCTGAAAATGGCGAAACCCTGAATGACCAGGACGATGCAGGCCGGGACGCGCTGTGGCGCCAGGCCAAAGCGGAGGAAGAGGGCGGCTGAAACCGCCCTGTAAGGAGAGTGTTCCAACAGAGGTAGCTCTGTCATCTTTATATTTTTTTCGGAGGTAAATCAAATGACCAAAAGTGATCTCGTAAACCAGGTGGCCGCTGCTGCCGAACTGTCCAAGAAAGACGCCGAGAAGGCTGTCAACGCTGTTGTCGACTCCATCACTGCCAGCCTGAAGAAGGGCGACAAGGTCGCGCTGGTTGGCTTCGGCACCTTCGAGACCCGTAAGCGCCCCGCCCGCCAGGGCCGCAACCCCCAGACCAAAGAGCCCATGACCATTCCGGCCACCACCGCCCCGGCTTTCAAGCCCGGCAAGGCCCTGAAAGACGCCGTCAACGGCAAGTAATTCAACGGGAAACCGAATGGCATTTGCAGCCGCGCCCTGCGCGCGGCTGCTTTTTTGTAAAAGATAAAGCCTTTGGAGGTGTGACCGATGCGACTGGATAAGTTTTTGAAGGTGTCCCGCCTGATCAAGCGGCGCACCGTGGCCAACGAGGTAGCCGCCGCCGGCCGGGTGATGGTGAACGACAAACCTGTGAAGCCCAGCTTTGTCGTCAAGCCCGGGGACATCATCGAGGTGGCCTTTGCGGGCCGTCCGGTGCGGGCCAAAGTGCTGAGCCTGGTCGAGCCCAAGGGCAAGGACGTGGCCCGGGAGATGTACGAGATCATCGAGGACTGAGCGGCAAAAATCTGCGATAACCCCTGTGCGGCGGGAAAAACCATTATTCGCTTGCATTCGGCGGTTATTCTAGTGTATAATCATAGCGAAATTAGGGTATTGTGCCCTTTAAGGCGCACATTGTGCGCAAAGCGCCCGAGCCGCCCGACAACCACGGGGGAATCCATGCCGAAAACCACCCAGGAAAAGCCGGAAAAGAAGCGATTCAGCGGTTTTATATTCAAGCTGGCTGTGGCTGCTGCCGCGGTCTATCTTGTGGTGAGCTTTGTAGGCGGGCAGATTCGTGTGGCCGACAAGCAGCGGGAGCTGGAAGAAATCAACCAAAAGCTCGAGGCCCAGGTGGAGGAGAATGCGGATCTCCAGCGCCTGATGGAGAGCGACGACGAGGACGCCTACGTGGAGCGTGTGGCCCGGGAGAAGCTGGGCTACGCCAAGGCCAAGGAGCGGGTTTTTGTGGACCTGACCGGCGAGTAGGCGAAATAAGGGGTCTTGCGCCGGTTACCGGCGGTTGTACCGGCCGGCGGGCCGGATTAGTAACGAGGAGGAAGTAATCGGTTAATGGCGGTTCAGGTGGGTGAGGTATTAGAGGGGAAGATCACAGGCGTCAAAAAATTTGGCGCGTTTGTGTCACTTCCCGGCGGCGGCACCGGTATGGTGCATATTTCCGAGGTGAGCACGGAGTATATCCAGGAGCTGGCTGATGTGCTCAGCGAGGGTCAGATGATCAAGGTGAAGGTGATCAGCATCTCCCCCGAGGGGAAGATTGCGTTGTCCATCAAGCGCTGCGAGGGCGCCGAGCCGGTGGCAGCGAAGCCCCAGCAGCGGGAACGCCAGCCCCGCACCGGCCGGGCCGACAATGGCCGCGTGTGGCAGCCCAAGGCTGCCGCCTCGAAGGACAACCTCTCCTTCGAGGATATGATGTCGCGCTTCAAAACCCAGAGTGAGGAGAAGATCAGCGATCTCAAACGGGTTACCGAGGCGCGCAGGGGCGGCGGCTATTCAAGAAGGCGATAAATATCTGAAAGGCGGCAGATTATGCCGCCTTTTGCTTTTCTTGAAGGCGCAAATGTGATACAATGAGACCAAAGGAAGGCGCGTTTTCCCTGCCCGCCTTCAAACCGGGCACTGCCCGTAACAAAGCATGAGGGAGGTCGTATTCGCATGAAGACAACCTGTAATGGACGCAAGGTAAACCTGAAAGACAGTTTTATCGATCGTGTTGAAAAGCGCATGGGCAAGCTGGACAAGTTTTTCAGCGATGATGCAGAGGCAAACGTGACCGTATCGGTTGAGAAAAAGTTCCAAAGGGTGGAGATCACCGTGCGGGACGGGGGCTTTGTGGCCCGGGCCGAGCGCAGCGCCGAGATGATGGAGGAGGCCTTCGACGCGGCGGCGGACGTGCTGACGAAGAACATTGTGAAGAACCGCAAGAAGATTGCCGAGCGGCTGCAGCGCGCCATGCCGGAGGACATGGGCTTCGAACAGGAGGAGGAGGAGAACTACCACCTGATCCGCGAGAAGCGTTTTGTGGTGAAGCCCGCCTCGGTGGATGAAGCGATTCTCCAGATGAACATGCTCGGGCACAGCTTCTACCTGTTCCGCGACGCGGACAGCGATGAGATCAACGCGGTGTACGCCCGCAACGACGGCAGCTACGGCGTGCTGATTCCCGAGCGGTAGCTGAATTTTGGCAGTGATATAACAGCGGCCCCCCGCCAGCGCGGGGGGCCGCTTATGCTATTCGGTGGTGTTTTGGCTGTGCTCGAACCCGCCCTCCAACAGCTTGCCATAGAACCATGGTTTATCGCAGCGGATGGCAAGGCGGCTGTAGGCGGCGAACGGCCCCGCCGCATCGAGGGCCGGGAAGCGCAGGGCCGCCGCGCACAGGCACTGGTAGCGGCACCGGTAGCGCCGGTTGGCCGCAAGGTCGCCGTATTTGGAATCTCCCAGCAGCGGGGCGCCGGCGGCGGCCAGCTGAGCGCGCAGCTGGTGGGTGCGCCCGGTTTTGGGGTGCAGCTCCACCAGGGCCAACGGCCCGTCCGTGGCAATGGTGCGGTAGGCAGTCTCCACCGGCTTTGCGCCGGCGGTTTTCCTTGGGGTGACGCGCACCCTGGCGGCCGCAGCGTCCTTCGAAAGCCAACCGGAAAGCATCCCCTCGGGCGGCTGCGGGTGGCCAAAGCACAGGCCGTAGTAGGTTTTTTGCAGCTGGTGGTCCCGTATCAGCCCGGTGACAAAATCCAGCATGGCCGGGTTTTTGGCAAATAGCACGATGCCGCTGGTGCCGGTGTCCAGCCGGTGGCAGGCCAGCGGCTCAAAGGCTCCCGCCGTGTAAAGCCGCGCCCGGGCCAGCAGGCTGTCGGGTTCGGGCCGCGGCGCCGTGGAGCGGGGTGTTCCTCCACTCACATGCTCCGCAGTGCGAAGCCTCCTCGTGAGGGCATCCTTAGCCCTAGGTTCGCTCCAGAACACCCCGCCCCCCGGCGCCGCTACCGGTGGTGGTTCCGGGGTGATTCTGCTGTGCATTTCTCCGGTGCGCCCCTCCACCAAGGTGATCAGCCCGGCCGGCTTATACAGGGCCAGCAGCCCGTTGTCCTCCCAAAGCACCTCTAGGGGTGCGGGCGGGGGCGGGGCGCTCTCCGCCTCGGGCGGCAGGTAGAGCCGCACAAGGTCCCCGGCGGTAAGCCGGGTGTTCAGCGGCTGCTTCTTGCCGTTCAGCTTGATTTTGTTCTGCCGCAGGTATTTGTGCAGCACTACACCGGCTGGCTGTTTTTCCGCAGCGCCCCCTGGACCTTCCCCATCGGGGTGGCGCAGAACATGAACGCCCCCTACGGCGCCTACGTCGGCCTGTCGGATTCGATCCCGGTTTTCGCCGTGCTGTTCAAGCTGCTAAGCCCGGTTCTGCCGGCCACCTTCCAATATTTCGGCCTCTGGTGCTTTCTGTGCAGCACCGCCATGGGGGCCTCGGCGGCGCTGCTGCTGAGCCTGTTCACCCAGAAGCGGGCACAGGTGCTGCTGGGCAGCAGCCTGTTTGTGTTGGCCCCGATTCTGCTGGACCGCCAGCTGCGCCACTGCGCCCTGGGCGCCCAGTGGCTGATTGTGCTGGCCCTCTGGCTCTATTTCAAAAACCGCCGCAGCGGGCGCTTTTTCTCCCCGGGCTTTTCGGTTATTTCGGCCCTGTCCATCGTCATCCACCCCTACTTCACCCCGATGGTGCTGGCCCTGCTGTTTGCCCTGCTGCTGGAAAATGCCGTGGCACATAAAAAAGTCTGGCAGCCGCTGGCGGGGCTGGGCCTCTGCCTCGCGGCCACCCTGCTTTGCGGCTGGGTGTTTGGGGTGTTCCACGGCGGAACCGGGGGCGGCAGCACCACCTACGGCTACTTCTCGATGAACCTGAACGCCCTGTTCAACCCCGCCGGCCCCGGGGTGGACAGCTGGAGCCTGTTTTTGCCGCTGCAAAACCAGACCCTCGGCAACTACGACGGCTTCAACTACCTGGGCCTCGGGGTGCTGCTGACCGGCTGCGCCGTGCTGGCCTGGGCCATCGTCTGGTTCAGTGACCTTGCGCCCCGGGTGAAGGGCTGGCTGAAAACCCGCTTCGGGCTGCTGTTTGTGTGCCTGTGCCTGACGGTGTTCGCGGTGTCGAACGTGGTCACCGCCCAGGGGGCCACCCTGTTCACGGTGCCGCTGCCCCAGTTTGTGCTGAACCTGGCGGGCGTGCTGCGCTCCTCCGGGCGGATGTTCTACCCGGTGTGGTACCTGATTCTGCTGACCGCCTGCCTGTTCTGGATGCGCCGCCCGCCCGAAAAGCTGCGCACCCTCGCGGTGGGTGGCCTTGTGCTGGTGCAGCTTTTGGACCTCTCCCCCGGTCTTCTTGCCAAAGCCGGTGCTTTCCGGCCCTACGAGCCGGTGGGCGAGAGCGGCCTGAAAAGCGGCTTCTGGGCGGCGGCCGCCGAGGAATATGACCATCTGGTCTCGCTGGATGAAGTGGGCCTGACCGGCGGGGTGGACCTGGCCCTTTTCGCCGCCGACGCCGGCATGACCACCACCGACCCGTTCACCGCCCGGTACGACACCGGCCTGCAACGGCAGCAGGCCGAGCAGGCCCGGGCCGCGCTGGCGGACGGCAGCTACAACGCCGACACCCTCTACCTTAGCTGCAACGAGGCAACCTTCCTCAGCTGCGCCGGGCAGGTGGACGGCGATGTCTTCTGCGCCCGGGTAGACGATGAGTGGTTTGTTTTCGCTCCCCACACCGGCAGCTTCTCCGGCTACAGCAGCGCGGAGGTGGTGCCCTTCGACGAGTACCCCCTGCTGATTGCCGATTACACCGACGCCCTGTGGGTGGGCGGTGTGCTGAGCAGCCAGCCGAACGTGGTCTGCTTCTACGACACACCATTTGCCCGCAAGCGCATCGACGGGATGTCGGCCTTCGTGGCGGGCAAGTACCTGTATCCGATCCTCGAGGTGGACTACGGCGACCCGGGCTGGATTCTGGTGACGCTGGATACCGACGACGCGGCCTGGCTGCGGGGCAGGCCGCTGGAGAGCCAGCCATGACCGAGCTGCACGCCACCCCGGGCGA
>JAJDIZ010000050.1 GCA_030266915.1 Ruminococcaceae bacterium OttesenSCG-928-D13
TTAATAGAATGATTGCAGCAATTTACGCAGCGGCCTCGGTGTCCCACAGGTAGCAGAAATCGAAATAGCCAACAATGGGGGCGATGTACACGCCGCCAAACCGCGGCGCAACGCCGAACACTCGCATGGTTTGCAGGCCGCCCAGGGCAACGTTCTCCTCCTGGCACAGCTTGGTAAGCTGCTCCACCTTTTCGAGGTAAGCTTCGAAAGTGGGAGAGGTGGCCGCCTCCTGGTACAGCGTCATCGCTTCTTCATACCGCGCCTCGTCGATGTAGTCCAGCCACATGACCCGCTGGGTGCTCTCCGGGGTCAGGCCCATGCTGTAGGGCATCAGCGGCGACTCCACACCATAGCCGTTGTGCACCGGGAACACCTCATAGGTGCCGCCCTTCAGCATGCCATAGCAGGTGGCGGCGTCATAGGTCTCCACCTGGATGTTGTTGAAACCAAGCTCCTGGAACTGCGCCTGGAGGGCCAGCTCAATGTTGGTGAAGTCGGGGTCGGCCAGGAAGGTGAAGGCGATATCGTCCTTCGAATAGCCGGCTTCCTCCAGCATCTGGATGCCCAGCTCAGGGTCGTAGCTATAGTTGTCGCCGTAGGGAGAGGAACCGGGGCCCACCCAGTAGCTGTTGGGCGCGGGGAACAGGCCGTCGTACACCAGGTCGGTGGCCGCCTGCCAGTCGATCATGTGGCACAGGGCTTCGCGCACCACGTCGTCGCGGAACAGTTCCACCTCGCGGGCGTTGAACCAGAAGGGGTTCACACGGTCCTCCACCACGGCCACGTTCCACCCGTTGTCCACAAGGTTGTTGTAGATCTCGATATTGACCGTCACCATCGAATCGATCTCGCCGTTCATCAGGGCGATGACCGCGGTGTTCTCATCGGGGATGATGCTCAGGTTGACGGTTTCGATGGAGGGGAATTTGTCGGGGTTGTGATAGTTTTCGTTGGCCTTCAGCACAAAGCCCTCGCCCGAAACATAGGACTCGATATAGTAGGGCCCTGCACCCACGGCGGCCCGGTTATCCTCGGGGCCGTACTCCTCCAGGCCGGCTGGGTCCACCACGCCCACCGTGGGCTGCATCGGCAGGTCGTAGATGAAGGTGGGAGAGGGTGTGCTCAGCGTGATGGTAAGCTCAAACTCACCGGTGGCCACGTAGCTCTCCACCGGCACAAAGTACCGGGGCTGATACTCCTTGGCCACATCCCAGGTTTTCACAAAGGCTTCCGCGTTCACCTGGTTGCCGTTGGAGAAGTAGGCGTCCTGCTTGATCTGGAATACCCACTCCAGCCCGTCTTCGCTAACCTCCCAGCTCTCGGCCAGGTTTCCGCGAATGTCTTCCAGATTGGCGTGGTATTTGTACAGCAGGTTGTCATAAAGCTGGAGTGCCAAGAAGTTGTTGCGGGTGTCCATGTAGGGCATGTAGGTCGGCACATCGTAGCTGATCGAATAGGTGAAGGTGGTGCCGGGCTGGATGCCGGCGGGCTTTTCACCCGTGGTTTCCTGGAAGTCCTCGCCCTCGGTGACGTTCCCGCCCTGCTGACTGCTGGCAACGGATGAATCCCCGTCATTGCTCGGGGTTGAGGAAGAATCCCCACCCTGGTCGCAAGCCGCCAGGGCAAAAGCCATAAGCAGCGTGAGTGCAAGTGCCAAAAAACGCTTGGTTTTGCTGATTTTCATGAAAAAGTCCTTTCTCGATCCAACTTATTATTTTGCGGCGGGTTATTTCTGTCTGGAAAGCCACCGCACCAGGGTCCTGCATTTTCAACCGTACAAGTGGCAGGCCACCGAATGTCCGGGCTCTACCTCCACAAACTCCGGTGTCTCTTTGGTACATCTGTCGGTCGCCTTGGGGCAGCGCGCCGCGAAACGGCAGCCGGCGGGTGGATTGATGGGGGAAGTTACCTCCCCCTTCATCACCTCCGCCTCCTTGCCGCGGTACTCAAGGTCCGCCACAGGAATGGCCGAAAGCAGCGCCTTGGTGTAAGGGTGCAGCGGATTGCTAAACAGCGTGTCCGAGCTGGTCATCTCCACCATTTTGCCCAGGTACAGCACCAGGATGTCGTCACTGATGTGCTTGACCACCGAGAGGTCATGGGTGATGAATATGTAGGTGAGGCCCAGCTTATCTTTCAGGTCCATCATCAGGTTCAGAATAGACGCCTGGATGGACACATCAAGTGCCGAGACCGGTTCGTCGCAGACGATGAACTTGGGGTTGAGGGCCAGTGCCCGGGCCACCCCGATGCGCTGGCGGCGGCCGCCGTCAAGCTCATGGGGATAGGTGTTCACATACCGCTCGTCCAGGCCAACTGTGCGCATCAACTCCACAACCTGCCTTGCGCGCAGCTTTTTATCGCTATACAGCTTGTGTATCTTCATGGGCTCTTCAATGATCTGAGCCACCGTCATCTTGGGGTCCAAAGAGGAAAACGGATCCTGAAAGATAATTTGCATCTGGCGGCGCAGCCGCAGCATGTCATTTTTTCTTCACATCGGTGATATCCTCACCGTCAAACAGGATGCGCCCGTCGGTGCTGGGCAGCAGCTTGAGGATGGTGCGGCCCAGGGTGCTTTTGCCACAGCCGCTCTCACCCACCACGCCCAGGGTCTTGCCCTCATACAGCTTGAAGCTCACGTCGTCCACCGCGGTAAGGCAGCCTCGCGGCGTGTCGAAATACTTTTTCAGGTGGATGCATTCGACGAGCGCCTTCTCGTTTTTGCCGCTCACACGCCCACCTCCTCTTCAGTAAACAGATGACAGCGCACCATGTGGGTGCCGTTGTTCCAGATGGACGGGTCCTTGCTTTTGCATACCTCCATACATTTGGGGCAGCGGGGGTGGAACTTGCAGCCCTCGGGCAGCTCTGAAGGATGGGGAGTGAGCCCCTCAATGGGGATGAGCCGGTCGGTGCGCTCGGTGATGTTGGGAATGGAGCCAAACAATCCATCGGTGTAGGGGTGGTGCCGGCGGCCCTTGTCGTACACGTCCTCCAGGGTGCCGCCCTCCACAATCTCACCCGCGTACATGATGGCCACCTTGTCACAAAAGTTTGCCACAATGCCCAAATCATGGGTGATGAGGACAACCGAGGAGCCCAGCTCCTTTTGAAGGTTCCGCATCATCTTAATCACCTGCGCCTGAATGGTCACATCCAGCGCCGTGGTTGGCTCGTCCGCAATCAGCAGGTCGGGATTGCAGGCGATGGCGATGGCAATCATAACCCGTTGCTTCATGCCGCCCGAAAACTGGTGTGGATACTCATCCTTGCGGGCGGCGGGAATGCCCACAAGATTCAGTATCTCGCCAACACGCGCATCCACTTCCTGTTTGCTGGTCCGGCTGTTGTGATACCTGATCACATCGCCAATCTGATCCCCCACCTTGAACACCGGGTTCAGGCTGGTCATCGGGTCCTGGAAGATCATCGATATACGCTTGCCGCGTATCGTACGCATTTTCTTTTCGTTCGCATTCACCAGGTTGTCCCCGTCGAAGACGATTTCCCCCTCCACCTGCGAGGTGTATTTGGGAAGCAGGCCCAGTATGGACAGCGCCGTGGTGGTTTTGCCGGCGCCCGTCTCTCCCACCAGGCCCAGCACCTCGCCCTTGTTCACCGTCAGGTTCACGTGGTTCACCGCCCTGGAGATGACCTTGTCGGAGGTATAGCGAATGCTCAGATCCTTGATCTCAAGTAGTTTCTCGCTCATATTGCCCCCCCATTACGCCTTGCCCTTGAGCTGCGGGTCAAACGCGTCTCTAAGGCAATCTCCAAAGGTGTTGATAAACAGCGCCGCCAGCGCCAGCACGATGCCCGGCACCAGCACCATGTACTGGTTGCGCATCATGTAGCTCAGCCCGTCGCTCAGCATGGTGCCCCATTCGGGGGTGGGGGCCTTGATGCCAAGACCGATGAACCCCAGAGTGGCGCCCATCATGATGCTCATGGATACCTGGGCGGTGCCGTTGATGATAATGATGCTTGCCAGGTTGGGAATCAGGTGGCGCACCATGATGTAGGCGGGCCGCCCGCCCAATGCAATAGATGATTCAACGTAATCCATCTTGGACACACTCAACGCCTGGCTTCGGATCATCTTTGTGAGCATTGGCAAAGCGGAGAAGGTGAGCGCGAAGATGAGCTGCGGCACACCGTTGCCCAAGGCCGCGCAGATGGCCAGTGCCACCACCAGGCCGGGAATGCAGCTGATAACGTCGATGATTCGCATGATGATGTTTTCCACCCATCCACCCACCATGGCGCACACGCAGGCCAGGATGGTGGAAACGACCGCGGCGGACGCCGCCGAGGTGACGCCGATGAGCAGCGCCGTGCGGGTTCCATGTATGATGCGGGCAAAAATGTCGCGGCCGAAGTTGTCGGTACCCAGGATATGCCCACTTGTGCCGGGTTCAAGCAGCTTGCTCTTGGCAACCTGCTTGATGGCCTCATCGTAGGGGACGATAAGGTCTGCGAAGACGGCCACCAGCACCAGCAGTATCACACCCGCCAGGGACACCATTGCCAGCGGGCGGCTGCGCAGGCGTTCCCACACCTCGCGGCCCTGGCTGCGGCGTTTGGTTTTTGAGATCAGTGGTGATTTTGCAGTAGTTGTTTTCGCCATCTCAGCCCACCCCCTGTTTCTCTGTCATTTGCCTTTTGTATGTGGACTTCTTTTTCCCGGCAAAGGAACCGCGGATGCGCGGGTCCACCAACGCGTAAGCCAGGTCAATGATGAGCTGCACCACGATGGTGAATACCGCCAGAACCATGGTGCAGGCCAGCAGCGTGGGCATGTCGCGGTTGTTGATGGCTTCAACAATCTTGTAGCCCACCCCCGGGATGGCAAACACCTTCTCAATCATCACCGCGCCGCCGATCATGGAGGCAAAGATGCCGCCGGTGAGCGTGATGATGGGCAGCAGCGCGTTTTTCAGCGCGTCGCGGAAGATCACGATGTACTCACGGGCCCCCTTGCTGCGCGCGGTACGGATATAATCCTGCCGGATACAGTCCAGCATCGCACTGCGCACCTGACGGATATAGTTGGCGAGGTAGGGCAAAAGTAAGGTGAAAACCGGCAGCACCCAGTGCCGCGCAGTGCCCGTGCCAAAGGTGGGGAACCATCCGAGCTTCACTGAAAATGTCAATATCAGCATCAAGCCCAACCAGAAGCCTGGTATGGAGCCCACCAGCTTTGCAAGCACGTTCACGATGCCGTCGAACCAGGTGTATTGCCTTACCGCGCACATCACCCCCAGCGGAATGCCAATGACCACCATGATAAGCGTCGTCACGCCCGCCAGCTGTAAGCTTATCGGTATTCGGAAGAACACGTCGTCGGCCACCGGCCCCTTTGACTTGTATGAGATGCCCAGATCCCCTGTGAACGCCTTGCCCACCCAGTTGAAGTACTGAACGATGAGGGGCCTGTCCAGCCCGAACTTGCGTTGCATCGCATCGTAGTCCTCCTGGGTGTACTCAGCAGGAAGCATCATTATAACTGGGTCCGACTCTGACAAGTTCAGCAGCACAAAAATGAGCAGTGCCACCAGCAGAAGCAAAATCGGAACCATGACGAGTCGCTTGATTGTGTATCGCAGCATATCTTGCCTCCATCTGTAGCGGTTGTGGAAAAGCCGGACGGTGCACAGTGCCACTCTTCAGCCGCCATGCATCCGTCGCGAAGACGCTTCCATGCGCTGTGCCTTTTGGTGTTTCGATACCAGGCCTGGCCCTTTACCCTCTATGAGAACATATTTTTCGGGGATACCGGCAAGCCGGGTGCTCGCCGGTACCCCCGATTTACACATTCTTCAGCTATCAAAACAGCGGGGGAAGCCAGATGTCAGGCATTCTGCTTTTAGTTTGACAGCCATGTATGGAGCGAGTAGTACCAGGTTTTACGCAGCGGCCTCGGTGTCCCACAGGTAGCAGAAATCGAAATAGCCGGTAATGGGGGCGATGTAGACGCCGCCAAACCTGGGGTTGACACCGTACATACGCATGGTGAGCAGGCCGCCCATGAACAGGTTTTCCTCCACCATGATCTGGCTGATCTTGGTCACGTTCTCAAGGTAGGTATCCCAATCGAGGGCGGTATTGGCCAGGTTGTAGTACTCCAAGGCTTCGGCATACCGGTCCTCATCGGCATATTCCAGCCACATCACGCGCTGGGTGCCCTCGGGCGTCAGGCCCATGCTATAGGGGGTCAGCGGGCTCTCCACACCGTAGCCGTTGTGCACCGGGAACATCTCGTAGGTGCCGCCCTTCAGCATGCCGTAGCAGGTGGCGCCGTCGTAGGTCACGGTTTCGACGTTGTTGAAGCCCAGCTCCTGGAACTGGCCCTGGATGGCCACTTCCTGGTCGGTGAAATCGGGGTCGGCCAGCATGGTGAACTTGATGTCGTCCTTCGAGTAACCTGCGTCCTCCAGCATCTGGATGCCCAGCTCGGGGTCATAGGTGTAGCCGTCGTCGTACGGATACTCACCAGGGCCCTGCCACAGGCTGCCCGGGTCGGGGAACATGCCGTCATACACGATGTCGCTCACCGCCTGCCAGTCGATCATGTGGCACAGCGCCTCGCGCACAACAGGATCGCGGAACAGTTCCACTTCACGCAGGTTGTACCAGTAAGCGTTGTGGCGGTCGGTCACGATAGAGACATCCCACTCAGCTTCCACCAGGTTGTTGTACACCTCAATGTTCACGGTGTTCATCGAGTCCAGCTCGCCGTTCATCAGGGCGATAACCGCGGTGTTCTCGTCAGGGATGAGAACAAGGTTGACGGTCTCAATGCAGGGCTGGCGGTCAGGGTTGTGGTAGTTGGGGTTGGCCTTCAGCACGAAGCCCTCGCCCGAGGTGTAGCTTTCGATGTAGTAGGGGCCGCAGCCAACAGCGGCGCGGATGTCATCGGGGCCGTACTCTTCCAGCAAAGCGGGGTCCACCACGCCGGTCAGGCTCTGCATGGGCAGGTCGTAGATGAAGGTGGCCGAGGGGCTGTGCAGGGTGACCGTCAGCTCAAACTCACCGGTGGCAACATAGCTCTCCACGGGGGCGAACATGCGGGACTGGAACTCCTTGGCCTCGTCCCAGGTTTTCACGAAGGCCTCGGCGTTCACCTGGTTGCCGCTGGTGAAGTAGGCGTCCTGCTTGATCTGGAAGGTCCACACCAGCCCGTCCTCGCTCACATCCCAGCTCTCGGCCAGGTTGCCGCGGATGTCGTCACCGTTGGCGTTGTGCTTGTACAGCAGGTTGTCATACACCTGAAGCATCAGCACCGTGGCGCGGTTGTCCATCCAGGGCATGTCGTAGTTGATCCAGTAGCTGAACGAGGTGCCCGGCTGGATCGCGGTGGGGCGGGTGGTCACGTCAGCGCCCTGGGCATCTTCGCCCTCGGTGGCCATCTGGCCGCCGCCGGCCTGGGAGCTGGCATCGCTGGTGTCGTCTGCCGGGGTGGATGAGCTATCGCTTCCACAGGCTGCGAGAATGCTCATGACCATGAGCAGGCTTAGGACAAGTGCAATGATCTTCTTTGTTTTCATGACATTATTCCCTTTCTTCCCATTTTTATTTGTTCAGCACCGCAAGGTCACCTCCGTTCCCAAGCGGCGCCAAGCCAATTATGTGGCGCATCTCATGCAGCACAACTGTAAATTACTACTAACCATTCAAGCCGTTCGGTGATATTGCTCAATTTTTAGCATTTCTCGTTAATTTGAATTGTACCACAATGCCAAAAAAGGTTGGCAGGCAACCTGTGAACCACAGGTACAAATTCCCGCCGTTTTTTTCCAACGCCTGGCCATGTTTTCAACGTGCGCGAGATATTTTCAAAATATGAAAATGTGCGTGTGTGTAATACATTTATCTAGAGCCTTCAAAATGAGGTGCGTCCCGCCAATAGCCCGGGACAAAAAAGCGTCACCAGTAAAATCGTACATATCTTAGCAATACATACAGTTTTAGAAATAACCCATGCGTGGAATATGGTCGAGATGGATGAATGCCGCTATTCTATCACAGGGAAAAGCACGGGGCAAATACAATTTTTGAAAAGTATGCCAAATCGTGGCCTTTGCTTCCGCCGGAAGGATTTTGTTTCTGATATGGAAACAGAATCCCGCGCCATGACAAGAGTGTCCGTGTGTGAAACTATGTACCTTTAAATAGTTTTATACAACTATTGCTTATAAGAATTGGCCATGGTATTATGCATAATATAACGCGACGGGACAATAACGGGACATATAATTAAGGTATGGAGGAATAATGATGAAAGTACTGGGGCTCTCTTTTGGCCGGAAGAACAGCAACTGTGACATCGTGGTCAAGGAGGCGCTGCTGGGCGCCCAAGCCGCCGGCGCCGAGGTGCGGTTTGTCAACACGATGAACCTGAAGATCGGACGCTGCATCGACTGCGGCGGCTGCACCCGCGACCGCCAAAAGGGCGGCAACGGCGGCTGCATCCTGCCCGACGACTACCCCTTTATCGAAAATGAGATTTTTGACGCCGACGCGATAATTTTGGCCGCTCCGGTGTATGTGCTGGGTCCCACAGGCCAATACAAGAATGTCTGTGACCGCATTGGCCCCGCGCGGGACCGCGCCTTCATGACGCTTGAGAACAAGCGCCGTGAGGAGCTTGGCATGAAGCCGCTGGACGAGCGCATCTTCAAGGACCGCTTCGTCGGCCTCATCTCGGTGGGTGGCGCCCGCACCGAGAACTGGACATCCTTCGGCCTTTCGGGCATGCACCTGTTCACTTTTTCCATGCAAATGACGGTGGTAGACCAAATAAACCTGTATGGCAGTGGTGACCGGGTGAACCCGGCCTTTGATCCCGAGCTGATGGCACGGTTGGGCCAGATGGGGAAAAACGTCGCCTCCTGCGTTGGCATGCCCCGGCTGGAGGCCCCCTATTTCGGTGATGACGAGGGGATTTGCCCGCTTTGCCACTGCGACCTTCTCACGGTGAAGGGCACCACCAATGTGGAGTGCCCGGTGTGCGGCACCCATGGCACACTGCAAATTGACGGCGACAAGGTAAGTGTGCACTATTCCGATGCTCAGATCGCGCGCGCCCGTTGCCGCATCGGCGGTGTGGAGGAGCATGTCAACGAAATAAACAGCATGGTTTCTATTAATATTGAAAAAATGAAACAGGATGGTGACAAGCTGCCCGGCCTGCTTGAACACCAGAAAAGCATAGTTGAAGTACAGAAATATACCTTGTGAGTAAACAGAACCATCTGACAGGGGGGATGTGGCCATGGACGACAAGCTGAACATTCTGCTCATCACCGGCATTGTAACCAGTGAGCATGATCCCAAAATGGTACCAATGATCCGCTTTTTGCTCCAATCCACCGGGCGCTTCAATGTGAAGGTGACCGAGGAGTTCACCGGCGCCACGGCCGAAACACTGGCGAAATATGACGCCGTCCTTGTGAATTACGATGGCAAACTGGATGTGGAGACCCCCTTTGTTGGCTGGGGGGCGAACGCCGAACAGGCGCTGTACGATTATGTGGCGAACGGCGGCGGCGCGGTGATGTACCACTCCTCCATCATTAAGAACGCCCACGCCTTCCCCGATGCGTATGTCAAGCTGGCGGGCTGCGATTTCGACTTCGCGGCGGGCGGCCGCAAAACCCCCAAGCTGGAGATGGTGGTGGACGTGGACACCGAAGCCCACGAGATCACCCAGGGCTCTCCAAAGCACTGGATGACGGCCCAGGAGGATTTTTTCGTGAACATGAAGTGGCTGCCCGACGTGCCGGTGACGGTGCTGGCCACCATCAGGGACGAGCTTTCAGACTACGAACCGGACAAGATACAGCCCCACCGCCGGTACGAATTCGAGAATCAGGACCTGAGCGCGCTGCCCGGCATGGGTGACGATGTGCCGGTGGCCTGGACCCACGGCTTCGGCAAGGGCCGTGTGTTCTCGGTGTCCATCGGCCACGGGCCGGACACGCTGAAGCGCCCCGCCTTTGCGGGCCTGCTGTGCCGCGCCACCGAGTGGGCCGCCAGCGGCAATGTGACCATCCCCTACCCGGACCTGGCCGGCCTGAACCGTCAGCGCGCCTGGCCCTACTACCTGGACATGACCATAACCCAATACGCCGACATAACCTCGTTTTGAGAAAGGAGCCCCCATGAACCAGACTGTCGAGAACATCAAAAACCGCCGCAGCGTGCGGGAGTACAAACCGGAACAGATAAAGGATGAGGAGTTGATGGAGGTGCTGGCCGCCGGCATGAATGCCCCCAGCGGCGGCAACAAGCAAACCCCTGTCTTCATCGTGGTGCAGAACAAGGACTGGATGGCGAAATTGTGCAAGCTGAACGCTGAGATTGCCGGCGCACCCGAAGGCTTCGATGTGTTCTATGGCGCCCCCACCATCATTCTGGTGCTGGCCAAAAACGAGGGTGACCCGGTGGAGGACGCCTCCCTGGCCCTGGGCAACATGTTCAACGCCGCCTACGCCATGGGTCTCGGTTCCCGGTGGATCAACCGCATCCGGCAGACCTTCGAGCACGACCTTGGAAAGCAATTGCTCAAGGAAGCAGGCTATGAGGGTGAGTACATCGGGGTGGGCTCCTGCATTCTGGGCTATCCGGCAAACGGCTTCCCGCCGCCCATTCCCCGCAAGGAAAACTTTTATAAAATCATTCGCTGAACAGGCAAAAAAAACGCCGGCAAGCCCCATGGCTTACCGGCGGTTCTTTATGTTCGGGTCGTTCTCACTGGTTGAGGAAGGCATCGATATGAAGCAACGCCGCGCCCATGGCCGAGTCGTATTCGCCGTACTCGCCGATGCGCAGGTAATCGGCCTTCTCGCCAAAGGGATTCAGGCCATCCAGGCGGCTCTTCATCTCCGCCTCGTAGCCCTTCAGGTACTGGCTCATCTCGCCCCCCACAATAACCTTTGTGTCGAAGATGGTGTGGATATTGTTGATCCCGATGGCCAGGTAGTGGAGATACTCCTCCCAGATGCGCTCGAAGGCAGCGTCCCCCGAATGCAACTGGATGAAAAACGCGTCCAGCTCCACGCCCGCTTCGCCACGCAACGCCCTGGAGGAACAGTAGACCCCAAGGCAGCCATGCTGGCCGCAGGAGCAAAGCCGGCCGCCCTCGCGCACGGTCATGTGGCCAAACTCGGCGTTTTTGCGCCCCTCCTCCCAGATGCGCCGGTTAATGATGATGGCTCCACCCACCCCTGTGCCAAGCAGCAGGTACACCATGTCCTGGTCCTGGTCTAGGCCCCAAATTTGGGCGTAGCTGGCCGTTTTTGCGTCATTGTTCACCGTCACGGGCCGTTTGAACGCCTGATGTATCGTCTCGCTGTCCCAGTAGTCATAGCCGACCTCGCCCTGCATGCGGGCGGCAATACTCCGGCCCTTTTCCATGGGCGCCTGGATGGACAGGCCAACACCAAGCAAGGTGGATTCGTCTATGCCGCTGCGCTGGATAAAGCCCTCCAGCAAGGCGTTCACCTGCACCCAGTAAGCGGCCTCGCCGTCCATGGGCAGCACATGCTTCTCCTGGCGAATGATTTGGGGGCCAAGGTCCACCTGAAGGATGCGCATGTGGTTGGTGGAAAGGCTGACGCCGATGGCGCAGCGCGCGTCAAACACAAGGGTGACGCAGGAGGGCGGGCGCCCGCCCGACGAACTGAGCGTATCGCCGCGGGTGACAAGGCCCCGGGCAGACAGTTCCTTTATGATATTGGTGATGGTGCCATGGCTGAGCCCCAATGTGGTCGTGAGCTCCTGCACCGTCATGGGTCCCTGCCGGAACAGCGTGTTGATGACCCGCTGCCGGTTGAATATACGCACTTCATGATTGGTGGGTTTGAAGTCCATTTTTCATCCTCTGGAAATATGATATGTGGCATCTATTGTAACAGAAAAGGGCCGTGGGAACAACAAGATCGCCGTCCCACAGGCCCGTTCCACCCTTTTTATCCTGTCTCAGTCCAGCTGCCAAAGCGCCAGGCCGCCGGCCATCGGCTGGGGACGCTCGCAGGTGGTGGTCATTTTGTAAACAAGCCCGCTCTCGGCACTGGTGTCAAAGGCAGTGAGTGCCTCCACCACATGGGCAGAAAGCGCCCCGCTTAAGCGGCTTTTGCGGCCGGTGCGCAGGCTTTGGGCCATATCGGCCACACCCATGCCGCGCATGTTGCTGCGGGGGGTATCCTCGGCGGGGAAGGCCAGCTCAACCTCGGTGAGGTACTCATCCGAAGCAGGGCCGCTGAGGGTCATGATGCGCTCCACCGGTGTGTTGCAGGTGGTCTTGATCCTGTCCACTAGGCCGGCGCTTTTGAAGATGTGCACCGGCCCGCCAAACATATTGGGGTCGGGCACATACAGCGTTCCCTCAGTACCGTAGATCTCAATGCCCGGCAGCTTGGATTTCCATACATCAAAACTCATGTTCACGTTGCCCATCACACCGCTGGCAAACTCCATCATGCCCGCATAGTGGGTGTAAACCTCAACGTCAACCATCTCGCCTTGTATTTCACGCTGGGAACGGGCGGTTTTGGCGAAGCAGGCCAGGCGGTCAATGGGCCCCAGCAGGCTCACCAGCGCGGTAATGTAGTAAGGGCCCATGTCCATCATCGGCCCGGCGCCCTTTTTGTAGTAGAAAACCGGGGCGGGGTGCCACAGGTCATGCCCAGGGCTCATCAGGTTTGCGGTGAAGCCCACCAGTTCACCGATGGCCTTCTCGTCGATCAGCTTGCGGCAGGTCTGCAGGCCCGCGCCCAAAAAGGTGTCGGGGGCGCTGCCCAGCAGCAGGCTGTTCTGCTCGGCAAAGGCCACCTCCTCGTTGGCGTCGGCCAGGGTCATGGCCAGCGGCTTCTCGCAGTACACATTTTTGCCCGCCTTCATCGCCTTCATGTTGATCTCATGGTGTGCGGCGGGAATGGTCAGGTTTACCACGATCTGTACCTCGGGGTCGGCCAGCAGTTCCTCCACCGTGGCCGCCTTTGGCAGGCCGAACTTCTCCTGGGCGGCCCGCGCCTTGTCCATGTCAATATCCGCACAGGCCACAACCTTCAAGTGGTTGAACCGCGTCGTCAAATTGGTCAGGTAAACCTCGCTGATGGTGCCGCAGCCGATGATCCCAACTCCAATAAGTGCTGTACTCATTATTTATCCTCCTTTGGCTTCGATAAAGCAGTTGTTCTTAGAATGGAATAATCTATTTATACCCCGATCGCAGACTATTGTCAATACTTATTGATAAATATTACCAATAACTATTGACAAAAGTTATTTTTGCTTTTATCCTATAACTATCTGCAAGGGACACAGCCACAGAGACGATGGCCTGTTTGGGGCACCGGGCGCTGCCCGCGATACGCCCGGAGGGCCACATCAACTCGTTGATTTAAGGAGAGAGCGCAATGAAGTTTGGATTGAGCCTGGAAATGGTCAACCTGCACTGGCAGGAGCCGAACCGCAACCGCAGGGAAAGCCGGTACTATTGGGACGAGCTGTTCTCGCTGATCCCCGCCGCGGGCTTCGAGGGCATCGAGCTGCCCTATGAGGTCAAGTGGGATTTTGGCGGCCGCAGCGGTATTCCCCTTTCGAACCGCTCAGTCACCATCAAATACGGCGGCCCCGCCCAGTTCCGGGACAGCCTGGCGAAGGCCGGCATATCCCAGATCATCGGGGTGCACTTCGATCCTTCGCTGTTTGTGGGCGACGACATGGAGCACTTCTTCTTCCCCTACCGCCATTTTGGGGAGGAGGCCATCCGCTTTGCGGGCGAAGCGGGCGCCACCACCGCCACAATCACACCCACACCCTGCCGGGGCATCCTGCAGCACACCATGGGAAAGGGTGAAAACTGGGATTCCTGGGCCGACACCTTCATCAAAAAAACCGCCGAGACACTGAACGCCCTAGCTGAAACCGCAAAGCAGAGCGGCGTGCGGCTGACGGTGAAGAACGAGTATTGGAGTGTTGCGCGCGGCATGGAAATCGACAAGCTTATGGGCCTGCTGGACGACAGCGTCGGCTATGACCTGGACACCGCCAACCTGGCCATCGCAGGCGTCAACGTGACGGGCTTCATCGAGCAAAAAAAAGACCGCATCGGTTCGGTGCATTTCACCGATACCGCATTTGTGGATGATGGCGAGTACTACAAAGCGGTCAATCCCGAGTACCCGGCGGGCAAGGCCACCCAGGTGTTCCGGGACATCGGCCAGGGCAGCGTGGATCTGCGCGGCGCCCACGCGGCGCTGGGCACAGCGGGCTACAACGGCTGGGTGGTGTGCAATAACCGCCAAACCCGCGACAATATGCGCGCCATGCTCCGCACCCGCCGGTTCATCGATACCACACTAAACGCCTGAGGAGGGGATCACCATGGGAAACATCAAATATTCGCACATGAGCCACTGGAAGACCATCCCGTACAAGACCATCCCCAACTTCCGGGATTTTTACTACGAGGACAAGTCCAACGTGGCCTACTACCAGGACTGGGACCGTATTCTGCGCTACCACTGTGCCACCGGCTACGAGGGCATTGAGATCGCCCCCTGGGACCTGGCCGACATGCTGCCGATGTTCGGCTCACCCCAGGGCTTCACAGAGTTTGCGGCCGAGCGGGGTGTTGCGGTGAGCGGCATGTTCCACGGTGCCGACAGCGCCCACGACCGCAGCAAACGCGACGAGGTGTTGGCGGCCGGCAGGCAGGCGGTGGATACCATCGTTGCCTTTGGCGGCGTGCACATGAACATGTGCCCTGGCAACAACTACTACGGCACAGGCCCGCTTACCCGCGAGCAGGTGAAGGATTCCGCCGAGGTGATAACCGAGATGGGGCGCTACGCCACCGACAAGGGTGTCATGATTGGCCTGCACAACGAGTTCTTCTGCGCCATCAACAAGGAGAACCACCACGAGTTTATCGAACTGACCGACCCGCGCTTTGTGCACTACTGCCTGGACACGGCCCAGATCGCGATCATCGGCGATGACATGGTCGACTTCTATGAGCAGTATCACGACCGCATCTGCACCTTCCACCTGAAGGACACGGCGTCGATTGCGGTGCCCGATGAGATACGCTATGCGCAGGATGTTGAGATAACCGATGACGGAACTCGTTGGTTCTGGGAGCCCGGCGAAGGCCTTCTGGATTTCGAGGGTTTGTGGAAGCTGCTTAAGAAGTACGAGTTCAAGGGCTGGATGACCATTGAAACGGACGGCACGCCCGACCTGCTGGCCTCGATGGCGCTGACCACCTATTACACAAAGCACGTGCTTGGGAAAATATACGAGTGAGTAGATCGCCATATTTACGTGGATGCGTAATATTTCAGCAATATAGTTTTAGGCACCGGCATTTTCTTTGCCGGTGCCTTTTCTTTTGCGCTGCG
>JAJDIZ010000051.1 GCA_030266915.1 Ruminococcaceae bacterium OttesenSCG-928-D13
GGCGGGCTTGCCACCGGCGTCGGTGACAAACAGGGGCTCGGCGGTGTCCGGCCCGGGGGTGGGGCCGGTGCCGATGATGCCGTTCTCGCTTTGTAGAATCAGCTTGGTGCCCTCGGGCAGGTAGTTCGGCACCAGGGTGGGCAGGCCGATGCCCAGATTCACCACGTCGCCGTCATGCAGTTCCTTTGCCACGCGGGCCGCAATAAAGCCTTTGATTTGATCCCTATCCATTATTACGCCTCCTCCGTAGCAATATAGTTGACCAGAGCGCCGGTTGTGACCACGTCCTCGGGCAGGATGTCGCCGGTTTCCACCAGGTGGAAGGGCTCGGCAATCACGGTGTCGGCCGCAGTGGCCATCACCTGGTTGAAGTTGCGCATGGTGCCTTTGTACCACACGTTGCCCGCGCGGTCCACCTTGTAGCCGCAGATCAGGGCGAAGTCGGCCCGGATGGGCTTCTCCAGCAGGTAGTTCCTGCCCTCGATCTCCACAACGCTGTGTACGTGCCAGGCCTCCTGCACGATGGTGCCGTAGCCGGTGGGGGTCAGCACCCCGCCAAGGCCGGCGCCGCCTGCGCGGATCATCTCCGCCAGGGACCCCTGGGGGATCAGGGTCACGTCCATACTGCCGTCGTTCATCTGCTCCGCCACCTCGGGGTTCAGGCCCACATGGCTGGCGATCAGCTTGGAAATCTGGCGGTTGTGGATCAGCTTGGCCACCCCGTAGAAATCCTCGCCGTCGGGCCCATTGGGCATGGCGCCGTCATTGCAGATCAGCGTCAGGTTTTTGGTGCCAAGCTTTGCCAATTCGGCAATCACCTTGTGGGCGTTGCCACAGCCCATAAAACCGCCCACCATGATGCTCGCGCCTTCCGGGATCATGGCGGCGGCCTCTTTGGGCGTTACGATCTTTGCCATTAACGTACCTCCTTGCTTCCTGTTTGTTTTGTGCAGCACAGGGGCATTTATCTGCCCCGCGCTTTTATACCAGCATTTTGATTATACCCGTTTTATCGAGCCTTGGCAATGGGATTATGTTTGTGCGCAAACAACATATCATCTTTCGATAAAGTGATGAAATATTATATTAATATGCTAAAAATTTCACACAATCAGTTATAATTATATCAATTATTGACAAGCCATTTCATTGTGCTATCATAATGGCAGAGGGGCTAACAAATTGTTAGCAAGGCTGAAAATAAATGAGATAATACAAGGAGGGCAACCATGGCCGATTATGTGATCACCGGTGCCACCTCGGGCATCGGACTGGCAACCAGGCAGACGCTTGAAAAGCAGGGACACACCGTTTACAACATCGACTATAAGGATGGCGACTTCACCGCCGACCTGAGCCGCCCCGAGGGCCGCCTTGCCGCGGTGGATGCCGTGAAAAAAGCTTTCCCTGAAGGGATTGACGGGTTCATCAGCAACGCCGGGGTAGGGCCGCTGGCTTCCGCGAAGATGATCTTTGCGCTGAACTATTTTGCCGGCGTCCAGCTGGCCGAGGGGCTGAGGCCCTTGCTGGCGAAGAAGAAGGGGAACTGCGTATTCACCGCCTCCAACACGGTCTCACAGCCCTCGGTGCGGCCCGATTGGGTGGATATGCTCACCAACACAATGGACGAGGAACGCTCGCTGGAGATTGCAGCGGATATTCCGCCGGAGCTGGGCGCCTTCGCTTACGCTTCCTCGAAGCACGCGCTGGCCCGCTGGGTGCGGCGGGTGTCGGGCGCATGGGCCACCGAGGGGATGCGGGTGAACGCCGTGGACCCGGGCAACACCACCACCCCGATGACCCAGAGCATGAGCCCCGAGCAGATGGACATGGCGCTTTTGATCCCGATTCCCACCCGCTACGGTACCCGCACCTTCCTGGACGCCCAGGAGATCGCGAACGGCATCGTTTTTCTGGCATCGCCGCAGGCCAGCGGCATCAACGGTATCATCCTGTTTGTGGACGGCGGCATCGACGCCCTGCTGCGCTCGGAGCGGTTCTGATCCGCCGCCCGGCGCGGAACAAACCTCACGACAACCATCTATGAAACAATAGTAAGGAGATGACAGTATGAAAGTGCTGGAGCGATACATCGAATGCATGCGCAAGGGCGACCAGGCCGGCCTGGCCGACCTTTTCAGCGAGGACGGCGTGCTGCACGACTCGTCCTTGCACAAAATAGGGCAGGACACGATGCATCTTGAGGGGAAAATGGCGGTGGAGATGATGTTCCACCACAAGTTCGGGTTCAACGGCGGCCCGTTCCCGATTACCGGGGTGCGGATGAAGGACGACAACGCGATATGGTACTTCATCCAGTACAACCAGCAGGTGGTGCAGGTGATGGCCTACCTTTCCGAGATGGACGAGCAGGGCCGCATCCGGCGGCTGAACATCTATCATCTGTAAAATATAAGCAAGGAACATAAAAGAGGCGGCCGAAAGGCCGCCTCAGCCTGTCAAAAAAGGTCGCCGAAAGGCGGTCATTTTAGTATAATGGAAGGGGGTGGCGAAATGCTGGAGCGGAACGAAGACAAGAGATATGCAGTAAAATTTGCGTGCCTGGACAGTGTGGTGCCGGAAGGGCACCTGCTGCGCAAGATAGAGAAAGCCATAGGTTTCGAGGCCATCTATCCCATGGTAGAGCACCTGTACTGCGAGGACAACGGCCGCCCGGCGGCGGACCCGGTGGTGCTGGTGAAGATGGCGTTGCTGCAGCATCTGTATGGGATCCCCTCACTGCGGAGAACGCGGGATGAAGTGGAGATGAACATAGCGTACCGCTGGTTCATCGGCTACGACATAGATACGCCGGTGCCACATTTTGCGACCCTCAGCTATGCGTTTGCCACCCGGTTCCCCAGCGAAGTATTTGAGCAGATATTCTCGTGGATACTGGAAGAAGCGGTACGTAAAGGACTGGTAAAGCCGCAGACCATCTTCATTGACGCCACCCATGTAAAAGCAAATGCCAACAAGAAGAAGCGGCGCAAAGAGCTGGCACAGAAAACGGCGCGCATCTACGACGAACAGCTTCGTGCGGAGATAGAGGCTGACCGTGCGGCCCACGGTAAAAAACCGCTGAAAGAGCGGGGCGATGATAACGATGAGACTGGCGGCGGCAGCGTGGCCACAGTGTCCACCACTGACCCGGAAAGCGGGCTGTTCCGCAAGGGTGAGCACAAGACGGAGTTCGCCTACACAGCGCATGTGGCGTGCGATGAGGGCAATTTTGTGCTGGCGTGCGAGGTTACGCCGGGGAATGTACATGACAGCAAGGTATTTGATGCAGTGTACGAAGAAGCAACAAACCGATTCGGTGAAGTGGAAACTGTCACGGTAGATGCCGGATACAAAACACCGTGGATATGCAAGAAAGTGATAGACGACGGTCGCAATATCTCCACGCCCTACAAACGGCCTATGACAGGCAAGGACTTTTTCAAGAGCTACGACTACGTATACGACGAATACTACGACTGTGTGGTTTGCCCCCAAAACCAGGTGCTGAAATACACCACCAGCAATCGGGATGGTTACAGGGAGTACAAGAGCAACCCAGCTCAATGTAAGGATTGTCCCAAACTGGCAGTATGCACCCACAGCAAGAACCACCAGAAGGTGGTGCAAAAGCACATCTGGGACAACTACATTGAGGTGGCGGAGGATTTCCGCCATTCGCCCGAGGGGGATGCCAGCTACACAAGGCGGGGGCAAACCATAGAGAGGGTCTTTGCCGACGCAAAGGAAAAGCATGGCATGCGGTACACACTGCTGAGGGGCCTTACCAGGGTGACAAACTGGCTGAGGCTTAAGTTTGCTGCCATGAACCTCAAGAAGATGGCAATGGGGGCCTGATAAGCCCCTTTTTTCTTGCCGCCGGCATTGGTTTTATCCCCGAATACGTCAAAACCCCGATTTCCGTTTGCTCGGAATCGGGGTTCTTTGACACTCTGAGGCGGCCGAAAGGCCGCCTTAGTATTTTCGCCGTATCGCCTCAGGCCCGGTAAATGCCCAGGTTTTTCTCATATTGGTGGGCAAGGTCGGATATCCTGCCGGCCCATTTTTCTGAGTGGATGATCCCGTTTTGCAGGGCGTGCTCCAGCAGGGGAACAATTTGGACGCCATACTCCACAATGGGCATGATGAGGCCGCTGTTCACCGCCGCCTCGTAGGCACTTTTGAAAAACGCCTCCGACTGGGGGATATCACCGGCCTGGAACCAGTAGACGGCGTTGAAAACATCCATGTAGTACTGCCGCAGGGGGTAGGCGTCCGCGTAACCGACTTGGGCGTAGGCCGTGAAGGGCGCCTCGAGCGGGCTTGGGCAGGAGATGCCGTGCCGGATGGCCTCGAGCCGGTCCTCCAGCACCGGAATCGTCTCTCCGCGCACCCCGCTGGCAAAACGGGGGGTATCTCCGCTCCAACCGGTGGTCAGGTTGGCCCACTCTCGGATGATTTTGTACTGGTCAAGGTACTTCGGGTGAGTGCTGGCGAAGGTGATCATATCCAGCATGCACTGCTCGGCCTTGTCCGGCTTGCCGGTGGCCAGGTGACAGCGGTACAGGGTGCACAGGGCCAACAGTGTGTTGGTTTCGTCCTCCCGCCCTGGGCAAAGCTGCGTTTCGGCAATGCCGACAGCCTCATCAAACCGGCCGGCGTAATAGAGAATCTCGCTTTGAATTTGGCTTGCCATGCCGCGGCCGGTTTCACCATACCAGCCCTCCAGCAGGGTGCTGGTTCGGGGCAGGGCGCCCAGAAAGCGCTCCAGCGCGCCGGGGGCCTTGCTAAATACAACGATGCGGTTTGGGCAGTCCGCCATCCAAATGCCGCCGAGGCAGGGGTGAAGGGGGACTGCCCCGGCCGCGCCGGCCTTATCGAGGTCATCCGCGCAGCTCTCGTCGGCGGCAAAAAGCTTGATCTGTGCCCGCAGCAGGTATGCCTCGGAAGGCGTTCCGGCGGGGTTCGATTCAAGCTTTGAGAACAGGCGGGTGAAAGCCCCGAACCGATATTCGGCTGCACAGCTGAAAAGAGGCTCAAGCCGGTTTCTTTCGTCCATATCCATCCTCCGTCGCAAAAATGGGGATTCTTCGTATCGGCGGGAACTTCCGCCGCGGGTGTCACGTCGGGGGAGAGACGTCAATATATCCCCGCGCAATGGCGATGGAGACGGCTTCGGCGCGGTTTGCGGCATCCAGCTTGTTGTAGATGCTGCGGATGAAGGTTTTGACGGTGTTGACCGAAACAAAATGCATAGCGGCAATTTCCTCCCGGGTCAGGCCCATCGAGAGGGCTTTCAGGATCTCCATCTCGCGCTTTGTGAGAGGGGTGTCCTTCACGGGCTTGACAGGGTTCTTTTTTTGATGGGCGGCGCGTACCGAAGCGGCCCGGGCCGCGAAAGCCGAGGCCTCGCTGGAGACCCTGTCCAGCCAATCCGGCGAGAAGGTGTAGGTCTCCTGCTGCCGGGCGGTGTCGGCCAGGGCGCACATGTGGTTCCCGGCTTCTACAAACAGGGTGATCAGCCCGTTTGCGTGGGACATGTCATAGGCTGTCCAAAGGGCTTGCATGGCGGCGCCGGAATTGCCCAGGTGGTGATAGCCGATTGCCAGCATCAGGTACCGGCAGATCCGGTCGGGCCAGATTCCGTCGCTCATAAACAGCCCGCGCGGGTACTCGAGCATTCCCACAAGCTGGGCGTATTCGCCGGTGCTTATCAGGTAGTTGGCGCAGACGATCTGGGCACGGTCAAAGGAGAGCTCGGGCTTGCCGGCGCTGTCGGCCAAGAGGATGCTGCGCGGAATTCCCCGGTGGTCACCCAGCTTGATGTGATACCAGCCCAGGGCCGTGTCGGCAATCTCCTTCAAAGCGCCGATGTGGTATTTGCCGGCGTATTCGTCTACGGCCAGCACCTGCTTTGTCATTTCCGCATAGTCCCCCTGCATCAGGCCGATGCGGGCAAGGATGCAGTGGGCGTTGCACACCAGGTCGTGCTGGGCGTTTTGCTCGGCCTTGTAGATGGTGCGGTAGGCGTGCTGCTGTGCATCCTCAAAGCGGAAGGTAAGATAGGCCGCCTCTGCCGAGAAGATATGCTCGAGGCCGCCCATGCCGCCGTGCAGCACCTTGCCGGCCCAGGGCATGCCGTCGTGCACAGCGCGCTCCATCCGCTCAAGGGCTCCGGGTTGGTTGTCCGCCATTGAGAAGCTGTGGTTGTTCAGAACATGCAGGATCGCCGGTTGTTGCATCTTTGAGCCGTTGGGCAGGCAATCGGCCGCCTTTTTGTAGTAGTCGCCAAAATCCTCCCGGGTGCGCATCATGTGGATGGCGCCGAGCATGGCGTAGCACTCGCCCAAAAGGGCGCGGGCCTCGGCGCTGTCATCTTTGGCCAGCCGCCGTTCCAAACCCTGTAGCAGTGCCTCGGCTTTCGCGGTTTCCAGGGTGCTCAGGCAGATGCGCGCGCGCAGGTAATGGGCGATGGGGTATGCCTGTTCCTCTTCCGGGGTGAGCAGGTCAAGGCAATCCAAAATATAGGCCGCATTGCCGCTGGAAACCAGATGCAGTGAGCGCAGGTAATCACAAATGCTGTCAAGCAGGGCGGCGTGGTCGCCGCTGTTGCGGTGGCAGGTAATCGCGTCGATCGGGTTCCCCTGGTCGGTGTAATGCGCGGCGGCATGCCGCCACAGCTGGCGCTCCTCATCCTCGGAGAGCATGTAGCGCTGCTTTTGCAGGAACAGCCGGTAAAGGTGGTGGAAATGATACCGGCCGGTGGCGGGTTCGTTTGTGAGGAAGGCGTGGTGCTCCAGCACGTCGCCGCCAGCGCCCTCGGGCAGGGAGAGGGCGAACTCTTCGGTGAAGGTATCCGGCATTGACAGCTTGACCAGCAGCTTCTGCTGCACAGGCGAGTAGTTGTCAAAAAAACGGCTTTCAAACATGCGGGAAATGGCCTGGTTGGACAGGCGCCCGTCCGGCTGGATGAGGAAAGGGATCCGGCCGCGGTGCAGCACAAGCAGATGCAGGGGAAGGGGCCAGCCCTCGGTATACCGCTCCACCTCGTCCAGCTCAAAAGGCTCCAGCGGAATGTTGTGCATGGCGTAGAACTCGGCAATTTCTGCCCTGGTGAACAGCAGGTCCTTACCGAGGATGACAGAGCGCTTGCGCGTCATGTAGACGATGGACTGGGGGTCGTTCAGCACGTTGGACATTGTGATGATACGCAGCCCGGCCGGTGCGGCTTCGACAAGAGACCAGAAAAAGGCTTTCACCCCCGCGTCGGTGATGGCCCCGAAATCGTCCACCCCCCAGACTACCTGCTTTTCCCCGGCAAGCGCTTTGATCAGGATGTCAATAAAGACATAAAATTTGGAGGTGGTGCCGGGAAACTCCAGGGCGCTCAGCGGTTCGCTCAGGCTTGGGAACTCCCGGGCCAGCGTTTGGATGAAATGAGACCAAAAATGAGTTTGCAGGTTGTCGAGGCTGTCGAGGCGCATCCAGAGCGCGCGGACGCCGGACTTTGCCAGGAAGCTGGCCACGGCCTGTGTTTTGCCGTAGCCCGGCCCGGCCAGCAGAACAAGGAGGGGCTGCTGCAGCCCGTTTTGAATCATGGCGTGCAGACGCGGCCGAATGAGCATGTCGCCCGGTTGGACGGGCAATCCGTTTTGGCGTGGCATGGCAGTTCCCTCCTTTCACGATTATTCTAACATGCCCCCTTGAACACCGCAATCATATTTGTGTTTGCGCCGGGCCTTTTTGACCGGATGAGCACCTTGCCCACAAAGAAAAACACCCGCTCTGCACAAGGCAGGGCGGGTGTTATGGTTATAATGTGGACCACTCAGGCATCGAACCGCCTTTTCCGGTAGGCGATCAGGTAAGCCCCAAGGCCGAGCAGTGTCCATACCAGCAGCACAAGCAGGCCAAGCAGCCCATCGCGTGTGAAAATGTTCTGTCCCTCATCCAGCATGAAAAACAGGCGGATCGTGTGTTCCACCGGGCTGAAATTCGCAATGGTCTCGAAGATTGGGCTCATCATGCTCATGGTGCTGGGCAGAAGCAGCGCCATCATCACCGGCACCGAGATCAGGCTGGTGGACATCTGATCCTTGCTCAAAACGCCAATGGCCGCCCCGAGCATCAGCAGCGAAACCGAGCCAAGCGTTGTGACAAGGAAAAAGGCCGGCAGCATGGACAGGCTGTACCCGATGACAAGGTAGTCGAGCACGTTGACAAACTGCATCAGCACCCACACCACAATCACCTTGCTGGTGATGAACTCGCCCGCTGAAACCCCGGCCAGCATCAGGGTGCGCAGCGTGTTTTTCTCCTTCTCCTCGGCGATGATGGTGGCCAGGTAGCTCAGCGGAATCATCGTCATCGCCATCACAGAGACGAGCATCAGCAGGTAGTTTCCGGGCAGGGGAATCACACTTGTGAAGCGGAACAAGGCCGCGAAAAGCGGGGGTAACAGCAGCATGATGCCCATGTTGATGTTACGGAAGGCATCTTTAAAATCCTTTTTCAACAGGACTTTTGTGGTTTTCGCAAATCGTGTCATGTCAAATCCCTCCCGGTTACCCGCAGGAAGATGTCCTCAAGGTTCGGCTCCTGGGAGTGTATCTGCACCAGCCTTTTGCCACGGACGGCCTCGGCAAGGCGCGCAAGGCCCTCGGCGCTTGTCTCGTCCTCCAGGGTTTCGCCGGTGTCCAGCTCGGCCTTCACAACGCCCTTTGCGTATTTCAGCTTCAGCGCCTCGGGCCGGCCCAGCTCGACGATCTGCCCGTCGTTCAAAAAGGCAACCCGGTGGCAGAGCTTGTCGGCCTCCTCCATGTCGTGGGTGGTGAGGAAGATGGTGGTGCCGTCCGCGTTCATCCGGCGCAGCAGGCGGTGGATATCCCCCGAGGTGGCCGGATCCAGCGAGGCGGTGGGCTCGTCCAAAAACAGCAGGCTGGGCCGGTGCAAAATGGCCTGGGCCAGCATCAGCCGCTGCTTCATCCCGCGGGAGAGGGCCTTCGCCTGCTTCTGCTTGTCATCTCCAAGGCCCACGTCTTTCAGCACCTGCTCAATCTCTGCCTTGCCCACCTCGCGCAAAGCGGCAAACAGGCTCAGGTTATCCCACACGCTCAGCCGCTCGTACACCCCGCTGTTATCGCTCAATATCCCGATGCGGTCATCGGCCTCCCGGCCCAGCTCGCCCACCGGGCGGCCAAAAACGCGGATCTCCCCGCCGTCCGGCGCCAGCTGCCGGGTGAGCAACTTGATCGTGGTCGTTTTCCCGGCCCCGGACGGGCCGAGGAAGCCGAATATCTCGCCTTGGCCCACCGCGAAGGAGAGATCCTTCAAAGCGGTTTTCTCGCCAAAGCGCTTGACTGTGCTTTTAACGTCTATGATTGTCTCCAGTTACAACACCTCCTATATTTTCCTTCTGAATCCTGTTTTTAAATATGTTCGGCTTTGCCCGCCACATGGTCTTTCGGCGGTATACCGCGTTCCAGTGTAGCACATAACCCCCTTTACGGGCAAGCCGGCAGGGGGTATACTGAAAGGCATGTGGTTTTGATCAAAAAAGACAAGCTCGGCACAGCGGGCATTGCAAGAGGGGAGGGGCGCCATGTTTGCCAAACTCAGCAGCCTTGGCACCCGTGGGCTGGACGGCTTCGTGGTGACGGTGGAGGCGGATATCTCGGGCGGGCTGCCGCAGTTTGCCATCGTTGGCCTGCCGGACAGCGCTGTGAAAGAGGCGACCGACCGGGTGCGCAGCGCCCTGAAAAACCTGGGCTACACCTTCCCGGTGAGCCGGATTACCGTGAACCTGGCCCCGGCCGACGTGCGCAAAACCGGCCCGGTGTACGACCTGCCGGTGCTGCTGGGCCTGCTGGCCGCCAGCGAGCAGCTGCCGGTGCCCCCGCCGGACCACGCCTTCATCGGTGAGCTGAGCCTGGACGGCAAGGTGCGCAGTGTGCGCGGGGTGCTGCCGATGGCGCTGGCCTGCCTTGGGCAGGGCATCAGGCACCTGTTTTTACCCCGGGAGAACGCCGCAGAGGCCGCCGCGGTGGAGGGCCTCTCGGTCTACCCGGTGGACGATGCCGCCCAGGTGGCGGCCCACCTGAAGGGCGAGGCCCTGATTACCCCGGCCGGGACTTTTGAGGGCGGGGAGGCGCAAAGCTCCACCCTGCCGGACTTTGCCGATGTGCACGGCCAGCCCGAGGCCCGGCGCGCCCTCGAGGTGGCTGCCGTGGGCGGGCATAATGTTTTGCTTGTTGGCCCACCCGGGGCTGGCAAGAGTATGCTTGCCAAGCGGATACCCGGCATCCTGCCGCCGATGAGCCAGGCCGAGCGGATAGAGACGAGCAAAATCTACTCGGTGGCCGGCCTGCTGAAAACAGACGGAGCCGAAGGGCCGCTGCTGAGCGCCCGGCCCTTCCGGGCGCCCCACCACACCCTGAGCGCCCCGGCCCTCGTAGGCGGCAGCGCAAACCTGCGGCCGGGCGAGGTGAGCCTGGCCCACGGCGGGGTGCTGTTTCTGGACGAGCTGCCCGAGTTTCGCCGGGAGGCGCTGGAGGCCCTGCGCCAGCCCCTTGAGGACGCCACGGTGACGGTGAGCCGGGTGGCGGGCAGTGTCACCTATCCCTGCAATTTCATGCTGGTGGCCGCCATGAACCCCTGCCCCTGCGGCTACTTTGGCCATCCGGCGCGGGAGTGTCGCTGCCAGCTGCCGGCCATCGACCGCTACCTGCAAAAGGTGAGCGGGCCGCTGCTGGACAGGATTGACATGCATGTGGACGTGCAGCCGGTGGCCTACGAGGAGATCAGCGCCCGGCAGGGCGGGGAGGGCAGCGCGGCCATCCGGAAGCGGGTGCTGGAAGCCCGGGCCTTCATGGAAGCCCGGGCAAAGGACGGCACCCCCAACGGCATGCTGGCCGGCGACCGCCTGCGGGCCGACTGCGACCTGACCCCGGCAGCCGAGGGGATGCTGGAAAAGGCCTTCGAAAAGCTGGGCCTCTCGGCCCGCGCCTATGACCGGGTGCTGCGGGCCACCCGCAGCATCGCTGACCTTGCCGGCGAAAAGCGGGTGGAGGTGCAGCATGTGTCCGAGGCGGTGCAGTACCGCAACCTTGAGCGGAAATACTGGTACACCCGGTAGGTGGGATGCCTTGTGTTTGACGTATAAAGTGTGTTTGTGCGAAATTTTCAAAACTTTTCCCAAAAATAGAGGGGTAAGCCCTTTTATATCGTATATATCTAGTGAGAGACCATAAATACACGCTTAATGTGGTTTGCCGGAGGCTGTTGCGCTCCGGTTTGTTCTGTCTCTGCATATCGTAGCATACGCCGAAGGAGGAGCCGATGACCGCACGGGAACGGACCATGGAGATCGAACAGCTGACCCTCTCGGAGTTTGCCACCCGCAGCGCCGACACCAAAGGCCGGGTGCGTCCCGAGGCGGAGTGCCCGCTGCGCACCCCCTTCCAGCGGGACAGGGACCGCATCATCCACTCGAAGGCCTTCCGCCGGCTAAAGCAGAAAACCCAGGTGTTCCTGGCCCCCCAGGGGGATCACTACCGCACCCGGCTGACCCATACATTGGAAGTGAGCCAGATTGCCCGCACGGCGGCGAGGGCTCTGCGCTTCAACGAGGACCTGGCCGAAGCCATCGCCATGGGGCACGACCTTGGCCACACCCCCTTCGGCCACGCCGGGGAGCGTGCCCTCGACGCCCTGAACCCGGGCGGCTTCAAGCACTACGAGCAGAGCGTGCGGGTGGTGCAGCACCTGGAAAAGGAGTTCGCCGGGCTGAACCTGACGGCCGAGGTGCTGGAGGGGATGGACCGCCACACCGGCGGCGCCTGGCCGGCCACCCCCGAGGGTAAGCTGGTGCGCTTTTCTGACCGCATCGCCTACATGAACCACGACATAGAGGACGCCATCTCGGCAGGGGTGCTGCGGGAGGAGGACCTGCCCGCCGAAGTGACGGCGCGGCTGGGGCACTCCAAAAGCCAGCGCATCACCACCCTGCTTACCTCGCTGGTGGAAAACACCGAGGGCGCCGATGTGAAGATGGCCCCGGACGTGCACGAGCAGTACCTGGCCCTGCACACCTTCATGTATGCCACCGTGTATGTGGACCCGAAGGCCAAGGCCGAGGAGCGCAAGGTGGATAAGCTGATCGGGGAGCTCTATGCGCATTTTACAAAGAATCCCGGCAAGATGCCGGCGTTCTACGGGAAAATATGGGAGCAGGAGGGCGCCGACCGCGCCGTTACCGACTATATCTCCGGCATGACCGACAACTACGCCATCAGCACCTTCGAGGACCTGTTTGTGCCTCAAAGCTGGGCGCTTTAGCCTTTTGAGTGTTCACTGAGACTGTGAAAAGGAGGTTCGCCGTTGGCCATTTCCCAGGAGTACATTGCAGAGCTGTCCCGGCGGACCGATATCACCGAGCTGATCCGCAGCTATGTGCAGCTTAAGCGGGCCGGGCGCACCGAGAAGGGGCTGTGTCCCTTCCACAACGAGAAAACGCCCTCCTTCGTGGTGTATCCCGAGACGGCCAGCTTCTACTGCTTCGGCTGCGGCACCGGCGGGGATGCCATCACCTTTGTCAAGCTGATCCAGAACCTGGATTATGTGGAGGCTGTGAAGTTTTTGGCCGCCCGTGCGGGCATGCCGATGCCCGACGAGGACGATACCGCTTCGAAGCTGCGGGGCCGGATGCTGCTGATCAACCGGGAGGCCGCGAAGTACTACGCCGCCCAGTTGAACACCGATGCCGGCCGGGAGGCCCGCGCCTACCTGCGCCGCCGGAACCTGGAAGATTCCACCATCCGCCGCTTTGGGCTGGGCTTTGCGCCCAACACCCCGGGTAACCTGCGGGACCATTTAAAGGCACTGGGCTTTGCAGAGGATGAGCTGGTCACCGCCGACGTTTGCAAGCGGCGGGAGCGGGGCGTGCTGGACAGCTTCTGGAACCGGGTGATCTTCCCGATCATCGACCTGTGGGGCAACGTGATCGCCTTCGGCGGGCGCGTCCTCGGGGACGGTCGCCCCAAATACCTGAACAGCGGCGACACCCCGGTGTTCAAGAAAAGCCGCAACCTGTTCGCCCTGAACGTGGCCCGCAAGAGCGCTTCAAAGCGGATTATCCTGGCCGAGGGCTACATGGACGTGATTGCCCTGCACCAGGCCGGGTTCGACACCGCGGTGGCCACCCTGGGCACCGCCCTCACGGCCGAGCAGGCCAAGCTGGTGAGCGACTACGCCGAGGAGGCGGTGATCTGCTACGACGGCGACGAGGCCGGCCAGCGGGCCACCGCCCGGGCCATCGAGATATTCAAGCAGACCCCGGTGCGGGTGAAGGTGCTGGCCCTCTCGGGCGCCAAGGACCCGGACGAGTTCATCGCAACATTCGGCGCCCAGCGCTTCGAGCAGCTGCTGGACGACAGCGGCAACACCATCGAGTACGCCCTGGGCAAGGCCAAGCGCGGCCACGACCTTGCCACCGATGACGGCAAGGCCGCCTATGTGCGCGAGGCGCTGGAGATATTGGCCGCCCAGGCCCAGCCGGTGGAGCAGGACATCTACGCCGGGCGCATCGCCGAGGAGACCGGGGTGGCAAAAACCGCCCTGTTGACCCAGCTGGAGGGGGTGCTGCGCACCCGGCAAAGGCGCCTTGCCAAGGAGCGGGAGAAGCGCATCCGGGGCGAGGGCGCGGCGGCCGGCATCAGCCTGCCCTACGGCAGCGGCGGCAAGGCGCTGGGGGTGGCCTTTGCCGAGCAGCAGCTGGTGGCCGCGTTGCTAAAAAATCCGACGGACTTCATCCCGCTTGCGGCGGCCCAGGTAAAGCCGGAGCAGATGCTATCCCCAGACATGGCCGAGGCCTACGCCCTGCTGCTGGAGAAGGGCGCGGCGGGGGAGTATATCGACCTGACCACCCTCTCCGGCGCGCTGCCGGAAAAGACGATCGCACTTCTGGGCAAAGTGTTGGCCCAGAACTACGACATTGGCTTCTCCCAAAAGGACGTGGAGCTGTTCATCGGCCGCATCCGGGACGGCACGGCCCCGGCGGACAAAAGCCAGATGAGCGACGATGAGCTGCAGGCCTACATAGAGGAGCAGCGCAGGCGCAAGGCAGGGGTGGATTAACCGCCTTGGGGTCATATAAATATGTTACTACGGGAAATATACATATAAGGAGTTACGCATGGCAGACAAGAAAAACGTGATCAGCAATCTGGTGGAACTGGGTAAGCGCAACCAAAGGCTGACCACCAAGGAGATCAACGACGCCCTGGAGGAGATCGGCTTCGACGTGGAGCAGGTGGACAAGCTCTACGAGACGCTGGATGCCAATAATATCGAAATTGTGGACGAGCCGGATCCGGACGCCGAGAAGTTCACACTGACTGAGGAGAATACGAACCAGTTCGAAAGCGAGCTGGCCACCGAGGGCGTCGCCATTGACGACCCGGTGAAGGTGTACCTGAAAGAGATTGGCCGGGTGCCGCTTTTGACCAGTGAGGAAGAGGTTGCCCTTGCCATCAGGATACAGGAGGGCGGCTCCGACGGGGAGTCCGCCAAGAAGCGCCTGAGTGAGGCCAACCTGCGGCTGGTGGTGTCCATTGCCAAGCGCTATGTGGGCCGCGGCATGCAGTTTCTTGACCTGATTCAGGAGGGGAACCTGGGCCTGATCAAAGCCGTGGAGAAGTTCGACCACACCAAGGGCTTCAAGTTTTCCACCTATGCCACCTGGTGGATACGCCAGGCCATCACCCGCGCCATTGCGGACCAGGCCCGCACCATCCGCATCCCGGTGCACATGGTGGAGACCATCAACAAGGTGAAGAAGGTGTCGAGCCAGCTGCTGCACCGCAACGGCCACGAGGCCACCGCCGACGAGATTGCCGAGGAGCTGGACATGCCGGTGGAGAAGGTGCGGGAGATCATGCGGGTGGCCCAGGAGCCGGTGAGCCTCGAGACGCCGATTGGCGAGGAGGAGGACAGCCACCTTGGGGACTTCATCCCCGACGAGGACGCCCCGGTGCCGGCCGAGGCCGCCAGCCACACCCTGCTGAAGGAACAGCTGGCCAGCGTGCTGCAAACCCTGACCCCCCGCGAGGAGAAGGTGCTGCGGCTGCGCTTTGGCCTGGAGGACGGCCGCCCACGCACCCTGGAGGAGGTGGGCAAGGAGTTCCACGTCACCCGGGAGCGCATCCGGCAGATTGAGGCCAAGGCCCTGCGCAAGCTGCGCCACCCCAGCCGCAGCAAGAAGCTGAGGGACTTCCTCGATTGATCTGTAAAGTTGAATAGATAAAATAGCGAAGCATAGAGATAA
>JAJDIZ010000052.1 GCA_030266915.1 Ruminococcaceae bacterium OttesenSCG-928-D13
AGATGGTGTGTGCCGCACACTATTGTGAAACAGACAGGAAGTGAAACGATGGAGAAACAGGAAGCGTTGGCGGGTCTTTTGCAGGAGCTGCGGCGGGGCATCATTGTGCTGTGTGTGCTGGGCCGGCTGGCAGAACCGAAGTATGGCTACAGCCTTGTGACCGAGCTGGACGAGGCCGGGGTGAGCGTGGAGGCCAACACCCTGTACCCGCTGCTGCGGCGACTGGAGGGCCAGGGCCTGCTGCAAAGCAGCTGGGAGACCGGCGGCGCAAAGCCGCGTAAATACTACACCCGCACCGCGATGGGGCACGAGGTCTATCAGGCGCTGAAAATGCAATGGAATGCCACCCAGCAAAGCGTGAATGCGTTGCTTGAAGGGGCGAAAGGGGAGGGGAATGGCGATGAATAATGATTTGGTAGAGCGCTATATCTATGCGGTGACAAGGCAGTTACCCCACAAATTACGCGGCGATGTGGAGCTGGAGCTGCGCGGGCTGGTTGAGGACATGCTGGAGGCCCGCTGCGGCGAGATGCCACCCACCGAGCAGGACCTGCGGGTGGTGTTGGCGGAGCTTGGCACCCCCAGCGAGCTTGCCGGTCGGTACAGCTCGGACAAAAACCAGCTGCTGATCGGCCCGCCCTACTTTGCCAGTTACAAGCTGGTGCTGCAAATCGTGATGGGCTCCATGGTTTTTGGGTTGACAGTGGCCACTGTGGTGGGGGGAGTGAGCGATGGTTTCGACGTCTGGTACCGGGTGGCGCTGACCTGGCTGGGCTCGGTGATGTCGGGGCTGTGTGTTGGCTTCACATGGATAACGGTGATGTTCGCCCAATTCCAGCGCCATGGGGTAAAGCTGGACGAGGAGGGGCTGGACGCCCTGCCGCCGGTGCCCCAAAACAAGGAGCGAATCAAGCCCATCGAGCCGGTTATCGGCATTATCCTGAGCGCTGTTTTTATGGTGTTGCTGTTGGCGCTGCCCCAGGTGCTTGGTGGGTGGCTGAACGAGCAGTGGATACCAGCCTTCGACATCGCCGTCCTGCGCGAGCGCTGGCTGCTGGTGCTGCTGACCGGGGTGGTCAGCATCGGGGTGCACGGCTTCGCCCTGGTTGAAGGCCGCCGCACCATGCGGCTGGCCCTGGTGAACCTGGCGGGAAACCTGGTCAGCGTGGCGCTTTACATCCCGTTATTCGGCGGCGGCAACATTGTGAATCCGGCCTTCCGGCAGGCGGTGGGGCAGGTTTTCGGGGCGGATGTATTTGTGGCAAACCTGCTGCAAAACGTGAACCTTGCGTTCCTGGGCGTTATCCTGTTTGCCCTGGTGCTGGACAGCGCCACAACCCTGTACGAAGCTGCGAAGTATCGCCGCTAGGCCATGAACCGGCACCGTTTGACAAAATCCCTCACCTCTGGTATGATTTAAGTATATTAAAATAGTATACTTTGCCATAAGCGACCGGAGGGTTAGATGTATATCACACAGGAGGCGGACTACGCCATTCGCATTGTGCGCTGCCTTGCCAAATGCGGGCAGCGCCGGGACGCGCGCAGCATCAGTGAGGAAGTGAACGTGACCCTGCGCTTCTCGCTGAAAATACTGGGTAAGCTGTCGGGTGCTGGCATTGTGCGCAGTTTCAAGGGCAACCGGGGCGGGTATGAGCTGGCCCACCAGCCCGCCGACATCACCCTGAAGGACGTGCTTGGCGCGGTGGAAGGGCCCTATGCCATGTCCCGCTGTGTGGGCGGGGAAGGGGACTGCAACTGCGGGGTGACCAGTAACTGTGCGGTGCAGAACACCTTCAAGCGCATCAGTGACAGCATCAACACCCAGTTGGACGCGGTGAATTTCGAGACCATCCTCGAGGAGGAGGGCTGTGGCTGCGGGTGTTAGCCAGGAGAAAACAGATACATGTTAAGCCGGTTGACAACTTGTCACCCGGCTTTAAAAATCAATACACGTCCCCGGGTGAATCTCGTCAAAAAACGCGTTTTCTGCCTATTGACAAGTGATGGGGGACGTAATATAATGTATTCTTGCATCATGATGGCCTAATATGCGCCGTTAGGCAAAAAAATGACCAAAATGGAGAATTTCAACCACCTCAATTTGTGCATAGTAGACACAATTTGAGGCTTTTCTGTGCTTTGGGATGGCTGCAAAATTGCTGGATTAAGAACTTTTTGGACGAATAGAACACATGATACGGAACGGAGAGGGCCTCAAATTATGGTGAATGTCAAGCCTGTAAAGCTTGGAACGACCGAACGCATGAGTTTTTCGCGCATCGAGGAAGTGCTGGATATGCCCAACCTCATCGAGGTGCAGAAAAACTCCTACCAATGGTTCCTTGACGAGGGACTGAAAGAGGTGTTCCGGGACATGGGCGCGGTGGAGGATTACACCGGCAACCTGGTTCTGGATTTCATCGGCTACAGGCTGGATTCACAACCGAAGTACAGCATCAAGGAGTGCAAGGACCGCGACGTTACCTACGCCGCGCCGCTGCGCGTTACCACCCGGCTTTTGAACCGGGAGACGGGCGAAGTGAAGGAGCAGGAGATCTTCATGGGGGACTTCCCCCTGATGACCGACAGCGGCACCTTCATTATAAACGGCGCCGAGCGGGTCATCGTCAGCCAGCTGGTCCGCAGCCCGGGCGTCTACTTCGGCGAGAGCTATGACAAAACCGGCAAAAAGCTGTTCACCGCCACCCTGAACCCCAACCGGGGCGCCTGGCTGGAGTATGAGACCGACTCCTCCGACGTGTTCAGTGTGCGTATCGACAAGACCCGCAAGCTGCCGGTGACGGTTTTCGTGCGGGCGCTGGGCCTGGGCGAGGACGCCCAGATCCGCGACTTCTTCGGCGACGATGACCGTATTGAGGCCACCATCGCCAAGGACCCGGCCAAGAACGTGGACGAGGGCCTGCTCGAGACCTACCGCAAGCTGCGCCCGGGCGAGCCGCCCACGGTGGAGAGCGCCCAGACCCACATCAACAACCTGTTCTTCGACCCCCACCGGTACGACCTGTCCCGGTTCGGGCGCTATAAGATGAACAAAAAGCTGGCGATTGCCCGCCGCATCGCCGGCTCTGTTGCCGCGCGTGACGTGATTGCCCCGCTGACCGGCGAGCTGCTCTGCGCCGCCGGGGAGAAGATTTCCCGCGAGGTGTCCGAGCAGATCGAAAAGGCCGGCGTGGTGGCGGTTTACCTGACCATCGACGAGCGGGAGGTCAAGGTGATCTCCAACGGCATGGTGGATGCCTCGGTTATCCTGGGCTTCGACGTGCGCGGCGAGGCCGGCATCACCGACAAGGTGAACTTTGCCGTCCTTCAGGAAATCATGGACCAGACCACCGACGAGGCCGAGCGCAAGGAGCTGTTGCGCAAGAACCGCGACCGGCTGATTCCCCGCACCATCACGGTGGATGACATCCTGGCCTCGATCAACTACCTGAACGGCCTGGCCAGCGGCATCGGCACCACCGATGACATCGACCACCTGGGCAACCGCCGCATCCGCAGCGTGGGCGAGCTGCTGCAAAACCAGTTCCGCATCGGCTTCAGCCGGATGGAGCGTGTGATCCGCGAGCGTATGATGCTGCAGGCCCAGGAGCCGGAGAGCGTCACCCCCCAGGGGCTGATCAACATCCGGCCGGTGACCAGTGCCATCAAGGAATTCTTTGGCTCGTCCCCTCTGAGCCAGTTTATGGACCAGAATAACCCCCTGGCCGAGCTGACCCACAAGCGGCGCCTTTCCGCCCTTGGGCCCGGCGGCCTCTCCCGTGACCGCGCCGGCTTCGAGGTGCGCGACGTGCACTACAGCCACTACGGCCGGATGTGCCCGATTGAGACCCCGGAGGGCCCGAACATCGGCCTGATCTCCTATCTTGCCACCTTTGCCCGTATCAACGAATACGGGTTCATCGAGGCACCCTTCCGCCGGGTGGACAAAGCCACCGGCGTCGTCACCGATCAGGTGGAGTACATGACCGCCGACGTGGAGGACGAGTACGTGGTGGCCCAGGCCAACGAGCCGCTGGATGAAAAGGGCTGCTTCGCCAAGAGCCGCGTCCACGCCCGCTACCGGGATCTGATTATCGAGACTGACCGGGAAAAGGCCGACTACATGGACGTTTCCCCCAAGATGGTGGTGTCGGTGGCCACGGCGATGATCCCGTTCCTTGAGAACGACGACGCCAACCGCGCGCTGATGGGCTCCAACATGCAGCGGCAGGCGGTGCCCCTGCTGATTCCCGAGCAGCCGCTGATCGCCACCGGCATGGAGTACAAGGCCGCCTGCGACTCGGGCGTTGTGGTGCTGGCAAAGCGCGACGGCGTGGTGGAGCAGGTGACCGCTGACAAGATCACCGTGCGCACCCCGAAGGGCGAGTTTGACGAATATGAGCTGACCAAGTTCATGCGCTCGAACCAGGGCACCTGTGTGAACCAGCGTCCCATCGTGGAGAAGGGCCAGAAGGTTGTGGAGGGCATGGTGATTGCCGACGGCCCGGCCACCGCCAACGGTGAAATCTCCCTTGGCAAGAACGCCCTGATCGGCTTCATGACCTGGGAGGGCTATAACTACGAGGACGCCGTTCTGATCAACGAGAAAATCGTGCGGGACGACGTGTATACCTCGATTCACATCGAGGAGTACGAGCAGGAGGCCCGCGAGACCAAGCTCGGGCCTGAGGAGATCACCCGGGATATCCCCAACGTGGGTGAGGACGCCCTGAAGGATCTGGACGAGCGCGGCATCATCCGCATTGGCGCCGAGGTGAGCGCTGGCGATATCCTGGTGGGCAAGGTGACCCCGAAGGGCGAGACCGAGCTGACCCCCGAGGAGCGCCTGCTCCGCGCCATCTTTGGCGAGAAGGCCCGCGAGGTGCGTGACACCAGCCTGCGCGTTCCCCACGGCGAGTACGGCATCATCGTGGATGTGAAGGTGTTCACCCCGGAAAACAGCGACGAGCTGCAGCCCGGCGTGCGCGAAGTGGTGCGCTGCTACATTGCCCAGAAGCGCAAAATCAGCGTGGGCGACAAGATGGCCGGCCGCCACGGCAACAAGGGCGTTGTGTCCCGTATTCTGCCCCAGGAGGACATGCCCTTCCTTGAGGACGGCACCCCCCTCGACATCGTGCTGAACCCGCTGGGCGTGCCCAGCCGCATGAACATCGGGCAGGTGCTGGAGGTTCACCTTGGCTTTGCCGCCAAGGCCCTGGGCTGGAAGGTGGCAAGCCCGGTGTTCGACGGCGCCAACGAGTACGACATCATGGACTGCCTCGAGAAGGCCGGCCTTGACCGGGACGGCAAGAGCGTGGTGTATGACGGCCGTACCGGTGAGAAGTTCGACAACCGCATCACCGTGGGCTACATGTATTATATGAAGCTGCACCATCTGGTGGACGATAAGATTCACGCCCGTTCCACCGGCCCCTACAGCCTGGTTACCCAGCAGCCTTTGGGCGGCAAGGCCCAGTTTGGCGGCCAGCGCTTCGGCGAGATGGAGGTGTGGGCGCTGGAGGCCTATGGCGCCGCCTACACCCTGCAGGAGATTCTAACCGTTAAATCCGACGACGTGGTGGGCCGTGTGAAGACCTACGAGGCCATCGTGAAGGGCCAGGCGGTTCCCAAGGCCGGCATTCCCGAGAGCTTCCGCGTGCTGATCAAAGAGCTTCAGAGCCTGGGCCTCGACATGGTTGTGCAGGACGAGAACGGCGATGAGATTGACCTGAAACAGAGCTATGACGACGACGAAGGCGGCTATGTGCCGGATCTGGCTGTCGGTGACGACGTGCTGGTGGAGGACGAGCTGGCCGGCTATACCACCGAGGAGGTGGAGGAAGAAGACGGCGGCTTCGAGGACGAGGACGAGGTTCCCGCCCTGGACCCGGAGCAGCTTTTCAGTGAGGAAGATTTGATCGAGGCAGACGATGTCGTGATCGAGTAAGCCGGTGTACACAACGAATAAAAGCGACGAAAATGCACAACTAACGACTAGTGACCAATAACTAGCGATGATAATAAGGGGAGTTTGAATGGACTTTTACGAATTCGATTCCATCCGCATCGGCCTTGCCTCACCCGACCAGATTCGCTCCTGGAGCTACGGCGAAGTCAAGAAGCCCGAAACCATCAACTATCGTACCCTCAAGCCCGAGCGGGACGGCCTGTTCTGTGAGCGCATCTTTGGGCCCACCAAGGACTGGGAGTGCCACTGCGGCAAGTATAAGCGTATCCGCTACAAGGGCAAAATCTGTGAGCGCTGCGGCGTGGAAGTAACCCGCGCCAAGGTGCGCCGCGAGCGGATGGGCCACATCGAGCTGGCCGCCCCGGTCAGCCATATCTGGTACTTCAAGGGCATCCCTTCCCGCATTGGCCTGATTCTTGATATCTCGCCGCGCCTGCTTGAAAAGGTGCTCTACTTTGCAGCTTACATCGTCACCGACCCCGGCTTCACCCCGCTGGAGGAAAAACAGCTGCTCAGCGAGAAAGAATACCGCGACATGCGGGAACGCTACGAGGACGAGTTCTCCGCCGGCATGGGTGCCGAGGCCGTTCAGGAGCTGCTGGCCAAGATTGACCTGGACACGATGGCCACCCAGCTGCGCGAGGAGCTGGAGAGCGCTGGCGGACAGAAGAAGCTGCGGCTTCTGAAGCGCCTCGAGGTGGTGGAGGCTTTCCGCGCTTCCGGCAACCGCCCCGAGTGGATGATTATGAACGTGGTGCCGGTGATTCCGCCGGACATCCGCCCGATGGTGCAGCTGGATGGCGGCCGTTTCGCCACCAGTGACCTGAACGACCTCTACCGCCGGGTGATCAACCGGAACAACCGGCTGAAGCGCCTGCTGGAGCTGGGCGCCCCCGACATCATCGTGCGCAACGAAAAACGGATGCTTCAGGAGGCGGTGGACGCCCTGATCGACAACGGCCGCCGCGGCCGTCCGGTCACCGGGCCGAACAACCGCCCGCTCAAGAGCCTGTCCGACATGCTCAAGGGCAAGCAGGGCCGCTTCCGCCAGAACCTGCTGGGCAAGCGTGTGGACTACTCCGGCCGTTCGGTTATCGTGGTTGGCCCCGAGCTTAAGATGTATCAGTGCGGTCTGCCGAAAGAGATGGCCCTTGAGCTGTTCAAGCCCTTCGTGATGAAGGACCTGGTGGAGAACGGCATCGCCAACAATATCAAGAGCGCCCGCAAGATGGTGGAGCGCACCCGCACAGAGGTGTGGGACTCACTCGAGACCGTCATCAAGGGCCACCCGGTGCTGCTGAACCGTGCGCCCACCCTGCACCGCCTGGGCATCCAGGCCTTCGAGCCGGTGCTGGTGGAGGGCCGTGCCCTCAAGCTGCACCCGCTGGTGTGTACCGCCTATAACGCCGACTTTGACGGCGACCAGATGGCCGTGCACGTACCCCTCAGCGAGGAGGCCCAGCGCGAGGCCCGCAAGCTGATGCTGGCCAGCCAGAACCTGCTGAAGCCCAGTGACGGCAAGCCGGTGACCGTGCCCACCCAGGACATGGTGCTGGGCAGCTACTACCTGACCATGCTGAAGGGCGAGGTCAAGGATGACGCCGAGTTGCATGTCTACAGCAGCGAGAACGAGGTCATCATGGCCTACAACGAGGGCAGCCTCACCCTGCACGACCAGGTGCGGGTGCGCCGCACCTTGGAGTTTGATGACGGCCCGCGTTCGAAGCTTGTGAAAACCACGGCCGGCCGCATCATCTTCAACGAGCCCATTCCCCAGGACCTGGGCTATGTGAACCGTGAGGACGAGGAAGAAGCCTTCAAGTTTGAGATTGACTTCCTCGTGAACAAGAAGAAGCTGGGCGAGATTATCGAGCGCAGCATCTTCACCCACGGCACCGACACCACGGCCATGATGCTGGACGAGATCAAATCCCTGGGCTTCAAGTACTCCACCCTGTCCGGCCTGACCGTGGCCGTCACCGACGCGGTGATTCCCGAGAAGAAGGCCGAATTTATCAAAGACGCCGACGACAGCGTGCTCAAGATTGAAAAGCAGTACGCCAAGGGCCTGATCTCCAACGACGAGCGCCTCAAGAGCATCCTGCAGGTGTGGGAGGATACCACCAACGACGTGTCCGCCGCGCTGGAGGACAACCTTGACCCGGGCAACCCGATCTTCATGATGGCCGACTCCGGCGCCCGTGGCAGCATGAACCAGATCCGCCAGCTGGCGGGCATGCGCGGGCTGATCGCCAACACCTCGGGCAAGACCATCGAGATTCCGATCCGCTCCAACTACCGCGAGGGCTTGAACATCCTCGAGTACTTCATCGCCTCCCGCGGCGCCCGCAAGGGCCTGGCTGACACCGCCCTGCGTACCGCCGAGTCCGGCTACCTCACCCGCCGCCTGGTGGACGTCTCCCAGGACGTGATCATCCGGGAGGAGGACTGCGGTTCGACCGAGGGCATCGAGGTGTCCGAGATTTACGGCGACGGCAACGCGGTGATCGAGACACTGGAGGAGCGCCTGGTGGGCCGCTATCCGGTGAGCAACGTGAAGGACCCGGAGACCGGCCGTGTGCTGGCTTACGCCGACGTGATGATCAACGATGACGACGCCCGGCGCATCATTGCGGCCGGCATCACCAAGGTGGAGCTGCGCAGCGTGCTGACCTGCAAGGCCGAGCACGGGGTTTGCGCCCACTGCTATGGCGCCAACCTGGCCAACGGCATGCCGGTGGGTATCGGCGAGGCCGTGGGTATCATCGCGGCCCAGAGTATCGGCGAGCCCGGCACCCAGCTGACGATGCGTACCTTCCATACCGGCGGCATCGTCTCGGCCGAGGATATCACCCAGGGCTTGCCCCACGTTGAGGAACTGTTCGAGGCCCGGCGCCCGAAGGCCCTGGCCATCATGACCGAGATTGCCGGCACCGTGCACATCGACGACTCGAAGAAAAACCGCCATGTGGTGGTGACCGGCGAGGACGAGAACGGCCTGCCCACCGAGAAGAGCTACCTGATCCCCTTCGGCCAGCGCATCAAGGTGCAGGAAGGCCAGGAGCTGGAACTGGGCGACATGCTGACCGAGGGCCACGCCTATCCCCACGACATTTTGGCCATCAAGGGCGTCACCGCCGTGGAGAACTACCTGATCCAGGAGGTGCAGAGCGTCTACCGCCAGCAGGGCGTGGATATCAACGACAAGCACATCGAGGTCATCGTGCGCCAGATGATGCGCAAGGTGCGCATCGATGAGGCGGGCAGCACCGGGCTGCTCTCGGGCAACAACGTGGAGCGCGCCGAGGTGGACCGCCTGAACAAGGAGATCGAGGACTGCGCCGCCGCCGGGGAGGAAGGGCTGGAGAAGGCCACCTACACCCCGATTCTGATGGGTATCACAAAGGCGTCCCTCGCCACCGATTCCTTCCTGTCCGCCGCCTCCTTCCAGGAGACCACCCGGGTACTCACCGATGCCGCCATCAAGGGCAAGGTGGACCCGCTGCAGGGCCTGAAGGAGAACGTCATCATCGGCAAGCTGATTCCGGCCGGCACCGGCATTCCTGAGGTTGAGGAGATGCTGGCCTCCGGGGAAGATGTTTCGCTGTAAACCAAGAACAAACGGTTCCCCGGCTATTTGTCGGGGAACCGGCCTATTGAATGCGCCCTTTTTATGACGAAAAGCAACGGTTTTCACCGACGTCTCAGGCTCTGGAGGTGAACAGTGGATAAAAAACATGCGCGCGAGCAGGTTCGGGCACAGATTGCCGCCCCGCGCCTGTATAAGGTTTTCAACATCGCGTTCGCGGTGGTGTTTTTTGCCGTTGTTCTGCTCGCTATTCTGATGAACCCGCAGGTGACCTACTACTTCACCTGGTACTGGCTGCTGGCCGCGCTGGCCGCCGGGATGGCGGTGTCGCTGGGGGTATCGCGGCTTTTCATGCTGGTGCGCACCACGCCTAAAAAAAATGCTGAGATACTGACCGTGGCCGGACTGATGGTGCTGATGGGGCTGTTGCAGGCCTATGTCATTTGGGGGCTGCTGCCCCGGCCCGCCACCCTGGATGACTTCGGCATGGTGTATTCGAGCGCCGCAGACTATGCGCTGAATGGAACCTTACCGGGGGACTACCTGCTGATCAATCCCACCCACACCGGAACCTATACACTGCTGGCCGGCCTTTTCAGCCTGCTGGCCCAGTTTGGGCTGACCGATTTCACCCTGCCGGCCGCGATTCTCAACGTTCTGGCGGTGGATGGCGCCGTGCTGCTGCTTTATTTCTGCGGTCGCCGGCTGTGGAGCGCCCGCCGGGCCATCTTTTTGCTGGTGGTGGCGGTGGTCACGGTTCCGCTGCTGCTGTACTCACCGGTCGCCTACAGCACCACCCTGGCACTGCCCTTTGTGACCGGGACTTTGCTGCTTTGGCTGAAAGCCCGGGCCGCCTGGCGGCAGGGTAGCCTGCGCGGGGCTGTGGTGCGCTTTTGTGTGCTGAGCGCTCTGGCTGGGGCCGGGGCGCTGCTTAAGGCCACGGTGCTGATTGTCTGGATTGCCGTGGTGCTGGACCTGCTGTTCCTGCTTAGCGGCAAGGGTCGCCTGCGGCTGCTGCTGGCCGGTCTTGGCTGTGCAGCCTTGATCTTTGTGGGAGGCAGCATTGGCCTGCGGTACACTCCGCTGATGCCTTGGTATCAGGATGAAGGATTCCCGCTGCGCGGTTTTGTGATGATGGGCCTTGACGGCCATGGCGGCTATAGCGCCGAGGATGTGGAGGCCGTGATGGCCCAGGAGGGCGGCCGCGCCCGAGTTACCTTTATCAATGCGGAAATTGTCCAGCGCCTTGGTGATATGGGTTTTGGCGGGGTGCTGGAGCATCTTGGATTCAAGATTGGCTATACCTACGGAGACGGAACCGACGGCGCCGCCCAGGTGCTGGAGGACAACGCCGGGCGCTGGAGCTCGCTGCATGAGCTTGCCCGGCCTCAGGGAAGTTATTTTGGTATCATGGCCTACCTTGCCTTCGGTATGCAGGCGGCGATGCTGGCCTGGGCTGCGGTGGGCACCATTAAATCGGTGGTGCGCAAGAACGACGCCCTCACCTTTGCCCGGGTTGCGCTGTTTGGGCTGTTCTTGTTCCTGCTGGTGTGGAAGGCAAGCCCCGGCGAACTGGTTCCTTTTCTGCCGCTGCTGATGCTGTGCGCGATGGAGGCCTCGCCGATGAAGGCGCTGGTTATGCCGCCTCAGGAAGGGACCGCCCGGCCTGTTCCGGCGCAGCCAAAGGCCGGTCTTGCACCCGAAAGCGAACAGATTGCGGCAGAACAGCCCGTGCCCGAAATAGAGCCGGTTGTGGCGGAACAGGCGGTGCCTGATGACTGGCCGGAGTATCCCGAGGAGCCGGCGCCCCAGCCGGCGGTGGAGCCCGTGGTGCTGCCCGCCTACTATGAGCATGTCCAGCCGGAGCATGTGCAGCCCGCCGAGATATTGCCTGTGCAGGATGCCCACCGGACGCCCACCGAAGGGGGATGGGTCTCCGGCCTTGGGGAGGAATATCGGATTACCAACGAGGATGTGGGGCTGGAGGCAACCCAGTCACTGCCGGCAGTTACGGCGGTGCCGGATGATGAGCCAGTGGAGTACGGCACCGATGAGCTGGAGCAGTGGCCTGAGCCGGAGTTCCCGCCGGCGGATATGGTGCCGCCCGAGACCGATCAGGAAAGTGAGAAAACCGAGTTGAGTGGAGTGGAAAGCGACATGCCTTTACAAAGCGCAGAGGCATTGATTCCCGGTGAAACCGGGCAGCCAGGGGAGATTGAAGCCAAGCCGGAGCCTGTGCCTGAACCTGTGACCGAGCCCGAGGAAAAGCTTCCGCGGTGGCAGTTGTTGAGTGTTGCCGCATCTGCCGCACCCGACCCCGTGCCGGTTCGTGCGGAGGCGGAAAAGAAACCGGAGGCGCCGCCTTTGGAGGCACAAGTTGTCAAGCCCGCCCCGGTTCCGGCAGAACCCATGGAAACCACCGCGTCCATATTGCCCATAATAGAGAAAGCACCTGTGGAAAACCCGGCTGACCGGACGGCATCCTACTCGGTGGAGGCGATTCATGACGCGCTGGAGGCGGAGCTGACCCTGCGGGAGGTGCTGCGGGAGGTACTGCCCAAAAAGCCGATTGACCCGGCGGCGGACCCCTACGCGCCGCCCAAGATTGGCAGCTGGGATCCGGCCCGTCCGCTGCCGGTTATCGACGATGAGGTGAGCCAGATTCTGGCGGAGATATCGGCCGGCAAACGGCGGAATGCAGAGGCGCCAATGCAGCATCCCGCTGCTGCGGTGCCGTCCGCACCTGTGGCGGCGCCCCTGCCACAGTCTCCGGCCGCCCCGCAGGCCACCTTGCCCGGGCAGGCCGCTGCCGAAGCGATGCCGCAGGCACTGGCCGCCCTGAAAAACAAGCGCTTTGATGACATTGAGGATTTTGACATCTCGGCCCTGTTGACAAACCGCACCCTTGCCGGGGAACACATCCTGCCCGACAGGGATGAACCGGCAGCCGATACCCTGCAGCAGCAGGTGGAGGCGGGCCTTGTGCAGCATCCGCTGGCTGCGGGTAATATCACCCCGCCAGGGGCGCGGGGTACCGAGGTTTGGAACGCCAAATACAACGCCTGGCAGGACTATCGGGCGCCGATGTGGCCCTCAGCTCCCGGCAAGTGGGAGAAGGCGCCAACCCTCCCTGTGAGCCCTGAGCCTGGGGGCTGGCCGGCTTTGTGATCAGCTGTCCGGTTTATAGCCCAGCTCGGCGCGTAAGATGGGGAAGGATAATAAAACAGCATGAGGCGCCGCCAAGGTGCCGAGGAGGATTTTATGGCCGAAAAGAAAGCAGCTCCCGCAACCCCGTCCAGGGCAACCACGCCGGACTCGAAGCAGCTTGCGCTGGAAACCGCGCTGGCGCAGATTGAAAAGAGCTTCGGCAAGGGCGCCGTGATGAAAATGGGCCAAAATGTGGCCATGCAGGTGGACTCCATCTCCACCGGGTCGGTATCGCTGGATATGGCCCTCGGAGTAGGCGGGCTGCCCCGCGGCCGTGTTATCGAGATTTACGGGCCGGAGTCCAGCGGCAAGACCACCCTGGCCCTGCATGTGGTGGCCGAGGCCCAGAAGAAGGGCGGCGTGGCGGCATTTATTGACGTGGAGCACGCGCTGGATCCGGAGTATGCCGGCAACCTTGGGGTGGACGTGGACAACCTGCTGGTGAGCCAGCCGGACACCGGCGAACAGGCCCTTGAGATTACCGAGGCGCTGGTGCGCAGCGGCGCCATTGACGCCATTGTCATCGACAGCGTGGCCGCCATGGTGCCGAAGGCCGAGATACAGGGCGAAATGGGCGATTCCCACGTGGGCTTGCAGGCTCGCCTGATGAGCCAGGCCCTGCGTAAACTCACCGGCGTCATCGGCAAAACCGGCACGGTCTGCATCTTCATCAACCAGCTGCGCGAGAAGGTGGGCGTGGTCTACGGCAACCCGGAGGTTACCTCGGGCGGCCGGGCGCTGAAATATTACTCCTCGGTGCGCATCGATGTGCGCCGGGTGGAGGGCCTGAAGGACTCCACCGGGTCCTTTGTGGGCAACCGCACCCGCGCCCGCGTGGTGAAAAACAAGGTGGCGCCGCCTTTCAAGGAGGCCGCTTTCGATATCGTCTTCGGCGAGGGCATTTCCAAGGTGGGCGAGATTTTGGACCTGGGCACCGAGCTTGGCGTCATCCAAAAAAGTGGCGCCTGGTTCAATTCCGGCGAGATTCGACTCGGCCAGGGCCGCGACAATGCTAAAATATATCTGACCGAGAACCCCGAGTTTACGGCCGAGGTGGAGCGCAAGGTGCGCGAAAACGCGGCGGAGCTGGCCGCGGCCAAGAAGAAAAAACGCGCCGGCGGCAACCTGGACGACGCGCCCCTGCCGGAGGCGCCGGCAGCCAAGCCCGCCCCGGTGTCAGAGCGTGGGCTGGATATCAGCGCCGATGACGAATGACCCGGATTACCCGTATTACCGAGACAAAAAGAGGGCGATTCGCCCTTTTTTCCGATGAGGAATTCCTCTTTTCAATCGACGGGGAGACCTACATGGCCACCGGCCTGGAGGCTGGGTGCGACCTTTCCGACGCCGACCTGCTGGCGCTGAAAGACAGAAGCGACACCCGCAAGGCCAGCGATGCCGCTCTGCGCTACCTGAGCCTGCGGGCCTATGGAGAACAGGAGCTGTACCAGAAGCTTCTCGGCCGGTTCGACGAGCACTCGGCGGCCGCCGCGGTGGCCAAAATGTGCGAACTGGACCTGCTGGACGATGGCACTTTTGCCCGTGAAAAGGCAAAGGGGATGGCCACCCGGGGCAAAAGCCCGCGGGAGATTCGCCAGAAGCTGGAACACCTGGGAATTGACCGACAGCTGGCAGCCTTGGCCGTAAGCGAACTTGAGATAGACGCCGCCGGCCAGGATGTTCACCACCCACATCAGCAGGGCCTGCATCGCGTGGAACCGCACAAGGTCGCTCTTTTTTTCCATAAAGAAGATCAGGAGAATCGGGATGAACCCCACGTTCCAAAGCAGCAGCACGCTCACATAGCATGCCACCGAGATCATATTGGCAGCCGCATCGCCAACGCTGGATGCGTGCGGACGGTAGGTTTTCATTGGCGCCTCCTGTGCCGGGGGAAAATGGTCATTTCGCGGTGTTGATGTACTGGCGGTTGCTCCAGATGTACTGCACGCCCGAGATGGCGGTGATTGCCGCCACGGCCCAGCACAGCCAGAAGGCTGCCAAGCCGCAAAGCTGCGCACTCGCCGCCCCAAAGGCCGGCCACAGCTGGCCAAAGCCCATCAGGAAATAGTAGAGAATAATCGTGACCATCTGCACCACGGTTTTCACCTTGCCCCAGATGTTGGCGGCAATCACCTTGCCGCCGGGCGCGCCCGCCGCCACCATCCGCACGCCGGATACCGCAAACTCCCGCGCAAGGATGATCACCAGCACCAGCGGATGACACACCCCGTCCATCAGCATATAGATGAAAGCCGTGGTGGTGAGGAGCTTGTCGGCCAGCGGGTCGGCAAACTTGCCAAAATCGGTGACAATACCCTGCTTGCGGGCAATGTGGCCATCCAGAAAATCGGTGAAGCTGGCCACCGAGAAGATCACGGCGGCGATCAAATAGTTGTAGGGAATTTGCTCCATCGAGGCAAACACGATGAAAACCGGGATCATCAAAATGCGGAGCATCGTCAGCTTATTGGGTGTGTTCAATCACAGACCCTCCGTGGTGATTATTATTTATCTGA
>JAJDIZ010000053.1 GCA_030266915.1 Ruminococcaceae bacterium OttesenSCG-928-D13
CGGCGAATTGAGGAGACGACAAGCCTTGTGACCGCAGAGGCACCACAGCCTGGAGACAACGCAGTGAGCGAGGAGGTAGACAATCCGCTGATCACCGACGGCATAAGGGCGAGGGCTGTGGCCAGTTGGGTGAGAGACTGGCTGCTGCTGCGGAATACCTACGAGTTCACCCACCGCGGATACCCCGAGGTGGACCCGCTGGACCATGTTTTCGCACAAAGCCAGTATACCGACAAGTTCCCGGCGATTGTGCTTCGGTGCGGCACCGAGTTCAGTAACTCGGAGGGCATGAGCGGGAGCGCCATTGTGAAAATGAACAGTGCAGAAGAATAGGCGGGGTGGATATGACTGAAGCATGGAGAACGCCGGTGACCAACTGGGCACAGGGCGACTATTACGAAAGGGACGACTGGAACCGGCAGACCGGGAACATCCGGTATCTGGCCGAGGCTGGGCTTCCGGTAGCCGGGGTGCTGCCACTTCAGGAGATGAAGCAGGTGGGCCCGGCCGACATCCCTTATCCTGATGTGGTAAACCCGGTGGAGCACAACTACGACCTGGTGTGCGGCGCCATTTATCCCTCGGGGGATTTTCCGCCCGGGCGGAAAATGGCGGAAAATGAGCCATGCTGGGACGATCTGGACTTTAACCGAATTGAGAGCGCCTGCCTGCGGGCGCTACCCTACATCGAAAAATCAAAAGCGACAAGGCCGCAGATGAGCCTTGTAATGGGAGGTGGCGAGATTGGCCCGTTCATCTAGGGACCTGGTGGTCTACGATTCCAATAACCGCAAGCTGGTCCGCATCATGAAAGACGGGGTGGTGATGCCGGGCTTTGAGAGCGTGTACCTGGAGCTGGTGGCCGCGAATGTGCAGCAGGCCGGTGACCCATGGGGCGCCCAGGCGGCCAACTTGGTGACCCGGATCAACACCGAAGACCCGAACAACCCGTACTACGAGCTGTTTGTGGACGCCGGGCAGGAGGGTGCGAAGAAAGGCCTCATCCAGTGGTACCGCGCAAACAGCAGGCCGGCGGCGCTGGCACCTGGCGAAGGGTGTGTTTTGCCAAACGGCACAGCCTACATCGGAAATTTTGCCGGGCTGCCCTCCCTGCTGACGCCGGAGCCCGGGCCGCTGCCGCCGACCGCGGCCAACGACAGCACGAAAGGCTACAAGCTGGGAGATATCAAAATTTCCGGGACATACAGCTTTCGGAATTTGGTTACGGACAGATTTGCCAACCCCGGAAACTGGACGGTTGAAAGCGGAAGCCTTACCGCTGGGTCATACGGCGCGTACCAGCTCGCCCTGAGGGGGGCAAGGCCAGAGGTTGGTGTGGGGTCAGCAGGCCTTGCGACGCTGGGTGGATCCATTCAGACACTTCCGGCCGGGCATAAAATCTTTGTGTGGGCGCGCGTGACATCCATATCTTCTTCAAGCCGGTCATGGGCTGTGAAGGATGCATATGGAAACACAATGGTCTCTGTCGATATTAGCTCTACCGGGCAGATATTCACCCCGTCAAGCACGATAACCGGGGCCACCATGGCGCTTACGGTGCGCCACGGTTCCCTGTCAAGCTGCGACATGGATATCTCAAAGATGGTGGTGGTGGACATGACAGCTGATCTTGGCGCAGGCAACGAGATGACCGCGGCAGAGGCATACAACTTCTTCAGCCAGTTCCCGCAGTGGCAACCGGTATACACGCCCGCCGATCGCGGGATCTATATTTGTACTAATGACGCCCCCGGTGCCGCAGCATGGAGGAAACTATAATCATGAGACAAACGCCAAACTATGGTTTTGAAGCACCGGAACTGATGGACAGGCCGGATGTGCGGCCACTCTCAAGGAACTGGCAAAAAGCCGACGAAACCCTAACGGCATTAAATGGCCGAGTAGACGAAACCATGCTCGAGGTGCAAAAGGTAATCGCGGCCGCCATGGTGGAGATAAACCGCATCTTAAGCGAGGGAATGATCGTAACGGACCCGGTGAGCCTTTTGCAGGTACCGGTGCAGACAGCGCTGGCGAACCTGTATGGCCTGCACAAGGCCGAGGGAGGGCTCACGGCGGATGAGTATGCCGCTCTGGGGATGACGGTTGACGCCTACAGGGCTAAGGGCTTGACCGCAATACAATACGCGACACAGGGCAAAAAACTACTTGGAGGGTAAGAATTATGGCTTCGACGAATAAAACAACGAACTTGAAATTGAGCCAGTTTGTAGGCAGTGATATACCGGATTGGGGCGAGGACTATAACGAAGATATGCGTAAAATAGACACCGCGTTGTCGCCAACCGGTGCGGTTTCGATGTTTGCGGGAAGTGCGGAGCCCAACGGATGGCTACTGTGCAACGGGCAGGCGGTGAACCGAGATACCTATGCAAGGCTGTTTGCCACCATTGGCACGACCTATGGCGTTGGAGATGGGAGTGCGACCTTCAACGTGCCGGACATGCGAGGTGCGTTCCCTCTTGGGGCCAACAGCAATTTGGGCACGAAGGGCGGGAGTGCAACCCAAGCCTATGCCATTGATTCCGAAAACACATCGGCGCTTTTTGTAGTGCAGGACGGTACCGTTCGAATGGATGCAGAGGGACCAGTCCGGCATTTTGGTGAATCGATTGTCAACATAGGTGCAGGTGTTGAGGTTACGGGGATAGTTGGCGGGACAACCCCTCGCGTGGTGGGCACCACGGTGGAGGGTAACAACATGCCGCCCTACCTTGCTGTAAACTTCATCATCAAAACGTAGGCTTCGCGCCACAAGATAGCATAAGGAGGACAAAACCATGGATGAAAAGAAAAATGTTCCCATCCCGGTGGGGGAGGTTTTCCCCGAGGCGCTGGATGAGCTGACAAACGGCAGGGGCGAGGAAGAAGGCGAAGACGGTGAGTAACAGCACCCTGGCCTCCTACGTTCGGTTGAGCCCGAACCGGAACAGCCCGCGCAAAAGCGGCATCACCGTGCTGACGCCCCACCACCAGGCGGGCAACCTGACAGCGGAGCAGATCGGGGCCATCATGGCGAACTCCGCCCGCCAGATGTCGGCCCACTACGCGATTGAGAGCAGCGGGAGGATATCGCGGCATCTGGATGAGGGGGACCGCTCCTGGTGCTCGTCCTCCCCTGACAATGACCACAGGGCGATCACCATCGAGGTGGCCAATGACGGCGGCGCCCCCGACTGGCATGTGAGCGACAAGGCCCTGAACGCCCTGCTGGAGCTGAGCGTGGACATCTGCCGGCGCAATGGCATGAAGAAGGTGGCATACACCGGCACGACGGCGGGCGGCATCACCCGCCACAACATGTTTGCCGCCACGCTGTGCCCGGGGCCATACCTGCAAAGCAAGCTGCCCTGGCTTGAAGCCGAGGTAAACAAACGCCTGATAGAGGGCGACACCGGAAAGGAATGGGATAACATGCTGCTTCTCTCGACAGGCACGAAAAACATGCAGGGCTTCGCAAAGCCCGACGCCAACAGCAAGGTGGTATACGATCGCATGCCCAACGGCTACCGGATGGTGACCAAGCGCAAGATCAAGGGCACCGACGCGAACGGCTGGGAGTGGGTGGAGCTGCTGGACGAGCGCACCAGCAAAAAGGTGTATACCCCCATCCTGCCTGACCGCAACAGGATCATCACCGACTACCCCACGCTGGTGCCCTTGGCGGCGCCCGGTGATGTGAGCCAGGCGGACTATGACAAAGTGGTGGCCGAGCGGGACGCCATAAAGAAGCGCGGCGACAAGGCCATGGCATACCTGCCACAGGTGAAGGCAGGGGCGCAGCAGGCTACCAAGGCTGCGGACTTGGCCCTGAAAGAGTGGGAGGGGTGAGCCAATGACCGAATGGGGCGTTGTTGGCGTTCTGGTGGTTCTTGTGGGTCTCATCGTGACTATCAGCGGGCCGATCATCAAGCTGAACACCAATATCACCAAACTGACCATGGCTATCAAGAACACCACTGAGGACGTGACCGGCCTTACCACAAAGCATGACGATGACATGAGGAAAAATTCAGAAAGTCATGCGAGGATTTGGGAGCACAACAAGATGCAGGACGAGAAAATCACTGACCACGACAAGCGCATTCATGTGCTGGAGAGGAAATAGACATGCCTATTACTGTTGAACAAATCGTATCCTATAGCGCCTGGTTTCTGTTTGCGTTTGGTGTTTTGGCCTTCCTGACGGCTTTGATCGTGTATGCGATCAAGGAGTTGCCGGGCATCAAAAAGGCCCCCACGAGCCTGATTGCCATGGCCGTGGCGATGGCGCTGACGCTGGTGGCGTTCTTCGCCCTCGTCTCGATCTTCAAAATCTCATTGGCGTGGTACTGATGAGAGTGCAAACCATCAGTTCAACAAATCCATCCAGCATACCAAAATCCACATCTCTCCTCCGTACAAACAGATCATATTCGATATTGGACTTGACGGTCTCCCTGAAGCTTTCCATCAATCTTTCTGCATTATCAGCACTAAAAATGGCGGAGTCGGATGTTTTGACCGACCCCGCCATGATAGATGGATTGTTCTTCTCAGTATTATTATCTTCTGTCTTATTCCCCTCCATTTCTTGCAAGTCCGGACTTTCTGTTTCTGGAAGTCTAGGCTTGCATTTTTGAGAGGTCTCGACTTGCAGATTTTGCAAGTCATCTTTTTCTTTTCCTGCTGGTGGCCCCTCAGTGTTGTCAGCAGGCGCGAAGTTTTTCAAATATATGATGGTGGGGCGACCCTGGCCCTGCCTCTTAAGCTAACCGAGCAAAAAAAGTTGAAGCAAAAAAAGCCGCAATCCTTCTGACGCAAGGTACTCTGGAGGAAGTCACAAAGAGCTTCAACGATACCCATGCGATAAAAGAAAAGCACCAACAACACTGGGCTGACAAAACAGCCCTTTTCACAGCAGAGCTGGAAAGCCTTCATGAAGAGACCTAAAAGCAAGAACAGCAGCTCTACCGTCTCGAAGACGGAGGCATCATTGGTAATGGTCGCTCAGACTTCACGCGGAACGTAGCAAGCTATCATTTCCGGCATGGCGACCAGCAGTTTACATTGCTGGATACCTTCTCGATGGCGTCGCGCTTTGCTTTCCCTTGGGCCTCGGCGCGGTAGATGTCGGGTTTGCGCTGAATGAGCGAGCAGAAGGAGATCATGATCCCTGGCCACTTATCCCGAAGCTTGTCAGCGACATAGCGCACCGTTCCGGCAGGGGTGGTGAGGTCAACGCTGGCCAGCGACAGCACGGCGGTGGTGTCGCTCATGAACTGCGCCTCTATCACCGTATCGCTGATGTCGCTGTAGGCGATGATGCTGGCCATATCCGCCGCCGAGTCGCCCTCTTGCCAGTAAAGTAACGGAGTATGCTGCGGCTGTCAATCAGGGCCGATTCCGTCTCCGAAATAGACCTCTAACTGGGAGTGGATAATGCCCAATCAATTTGCGTTGTCGGGCTCGGTTTGCTTGATTGTGCACTGGTAACGTTTTTGCCATCGATGCCTACAGTTTCACTTTCTTGAACGCCTCACAGAAATCGGCAATATAGTCGGCCACCGTTTGCAACATTTCCTTACCCCATTCCTCGGTGGCGGTCTCCGGCCGGTCGGGGCCCACCCACCCGTTTTTAGAGTACCGGCTGCACATGCGGGGCATGAATACCCCATGACCCTTGAACGCAACGTTGTCGAATCCCGTGGTGGGCAGGTCATCGCCCAGGTCGTTCACCAGCTCCATGTCGCCAAAGGCGCTTTTGTCCACAAGCCTCGGGTCCACCGCCATCACGGCCGCGGTCTCCTCGCCGCCGCCGTGGCCGCCCGCCCATTCAGGGTTGAACTCCGGCGCCAGCTTCCACCAGTTGAACACGGCCCCCAGCGCCCCCTCCACCGAGAGCTCGTTGCAGATACGGGTAAGCGCCCACATGTTGCCGCCGTGGCCGTTCACAAACACAAACTTACGGGCGCCGTGGGCATACAGCCCCATCACAACCCGCTTGGTGAAGCCATACATCAACTCATCACCCACCGAAATGGTGCCGGCGTGGCCGGTCAGGTCATCAGTGGCGCCGTAGGGAATGGTGGGGGCAATCAGCACGTCGCTCTTTTCCTCAATCAATTCCAAGAGCCTGTCCGGCACCAGGGTGTCCAGCCCCAGGGGGTTGTGCCTGCCATGGGTCTCGATGCTACCGGTGGCCAAAATCACCATGTCGCTTTGCTTAAAATAGGCCTCGGCCTTGGGCCAGGTAAGGTGTGCCAGTCGCATAGTGTTCTCCTTCTGTATGGGTTGGCCCGCCCCTCAGCAGGCGCACAAGGGGCGGGCAGTCTATTATTCGTTTTGGTAAAACCGGTGGCTCAGCCGGCCACGCTCACGCCGTGCAGGCGGTGGTAGCCGTTCACGTCCACCACGAAGTTCTGCACCTTGCTGGACGCGCCCACGTTCACGTTGCTGTAGTAGATGGGGGTGTAGGGGGTCAGATCGCCCAGGTATTCCTCCAACTCGTCGTAGGCGGCCTGGCGCTCGTCGCCGTTGGCACTCTCGCGGCCCTTCTCGACCAGTTCATCCACCTTGGGATCCATCAGGAAGGCGTCGTTGCCGGGATAACCGGTCTGGGAGGAGTGGAACAACGAGTAGTAGCTGTAGTCGGCGTCGGCAGTGGAGCAGGTCCACCCGGTGAACGACATCTCATGCTCGCCGGTACCCAGCTGGTCTATCCAGCTGCCGAACTCCAGCACCTGGATTTCCACGTTGATGCCGATCTCCTTCAGCTGGCTCTGCACCACCTGGCAAATCTCCACCCGGGTGGGGTTGTCGTTCACCGACAGCTCGCAGGTGAAGCCGTCGGCATAGCCGGCCTCCTCCATCAGCTCCTTGGCCAGCTCCAGGTTGTAGTCGTACACCTTGCTCCTGGCGGAGTAGCCGAAGGCGGCCGGCGGGATGGTGGCGTCGGCAGGTTCGCCCGAGCCGTACAGCATGCTGTCCACAATCAGGGGCTTGTCGATGGCGTAGCGGATGGCTTGGCGCACCTTCACGTTGTCAAAGGGGGCGTTTTGTGTGTTGAGGGTGAGGTAGAACACCGACAGGGACGGGGCCTCCAGCAGCTCCAGATTGGCGTGGTCACGCACCTTGGAAAGGTCGTTGGGGCCGATTTCGTAGGCCAGGTCTGTCTCGCCGTTCTCCAGGGCAATCAGCCGCTGGGCGGCCTCGGGCACCACGCGCATCACCAGGTTTTTGGTGGCCGGGGCGCCCCCCCAATAGTTCTCGTTGGCCTCCAGCTTGATCGAATCGCCCTGCTTCCACTCCACAAACTTGAAGGCGCCGGTGCCGATGGGGTTCACCACAAAGGCGTCCTCATCCGCCTCCACGGCGGCCTTGGGTACGATGGCGGTAAAGGGTACCGCCAGGTTGGCCAGGATGGGCCCGTAGGGCGACTTGGTTTTGATGGTGACGGTGTACTCGTCGTCGGCGGTCACGGTGTCGATGAAGTCCACTACGTAGGATACGAAGGCCGACGCGATGGCGCGCTCCAGAGAGAACTTCACGTCTGCGCTGGTCATCGGGGTGCCATCGTGGAAGGTCACGTCCTGGCGCAGCTTGAAGGTCCAGGTCAGCTCGTCCACGCTCTCCCAGCTCTCGGCCAGGCAGGGGGTGGGATGCCCGTTTTCATCCTTGCCCAGCAGGGTGTCGAAAATGTTGCAGGTCACCATCACGGCGGGGGTCTCCTTGCCCACATGGGGGTCCAGCGAGGTCACGTCGGCCCCCTGCACCCAGGTGAGGGTGTCTTTCTCGTCTCCGCCGGCCGGGGCGGCCTCGGACGCGCCGCCGGCCGGGGCAGCGGTGGATGTGCCGTCGTCGCCCTCCGGGGCAACGCTACCGGACCCGCCGCCGCAGGCGGCCAGGGCCAGCATCAGAAAAAGGGACAACGCAACTGCCAATACTCTTTTCATGTTCTCCTCCATATCTTTTTTTATGACAGCCCGTGCCGCATGGGGCCGGGCGGTTCACCTTCCTGGGCTCAGGCCGGCGCCTTCCCCGCCGCCAGCTCCTTGGCCCGGATGCAGGCCACAAAGTGTCCGGGCTCCTGCTCCGCCAGGGGGATGTCCGCCTGGGCGCAGGCGGGGGTGGCGTGGGGACACCGGCGGGCAAAGCGGCAACCCGGCTCGGGGTTGATGGGAGAGGTGAGCTCTCCCTTCAGGATGATGCGGTCCATGGCGTAGTCCGGGTCGGGTACCGGGATGGCCGAAAGCAGCGCCTGGGTGTAAGGGTGCAGCGGCCGCTCGAACAGCGTGTCCGAGGGGCAGTGCTCCACCATCTGGCCAAGGTACATCACGGCGATGCTGTTGGACAGGTGCTTCACCACCGAAAGGTCGTGGGTGATGAACATGTAGGTGAGGCCCAAATCCCGCTGCAGGTCCTGCATCAGGTTCAGTATCTGGGCCTGGATGGACATATCCAGGGCGCTCACCGGCTCGTCGCACACAATGAACTTGGGGTTCAGGCTCAGCGCCCGGGCGATGCCGATGCGCTGGCGGCGGCCGCCGTCCAGCTCGTGGGGATAGGTGTTGGCCAGGCGCCGGGCCAGGCCCACCATGTCCATCAGCTCGTTCACCCGGGCGGCCAGGGCGGTTTTGTCCCGCTTGTCCACCTTGCGCTGGATAAGCAGCGGGAAGGCGATGGCCTGGCTCACCGTCATGCGGGGGTTCAGGCTGGCAAAGGGGTCCTGGAAGATGATCTGCATATCCTCTTTCAGACGCTTCATCTCGTTTTTATCCAGATGCAAAACGTCCCGGCCCTCGAACAGCACCTCGCCGGCGGTGGGCTCGTGCAGGCGCAGCACCGCCCGCCCCAGGGTAGACTTGCCGCAGCCCGACTCTCCCACCACGCCCAGGGTCTCCCCTTTTGCGATGGAGAAGTTCACGTCGTCCACCGCATGCAGCGGCCCGCGTGGGGTGGTGAAGTACTTTTTCAGGTTTCGCACCTGTAGAATTGGTGTCTCCGGCATCTGTTCACCCCTCGCTTTCATATTCTTTGCTGCCGTAGCGGTGGCACTGCACCGTGTGTCCGCCGCCCACATCGTATGTGCCGGGAATGGCGTTGCCGCACACCGCTTTGGCGTACTTGCAGCGGGGGTGGAATTTGCAGCCGGCAGGCAGGTCGGACGGGTCCGGCATCAGCCCTTTGATTGGGTTCAGCCGGTCGGCCTTCTGGGTGAGGGACGGAATGCTGCCGAACAGTCCCTCGGTGTAGGGATGCCTGAAATCGTGAAAAATCTCCCGCAGCTCCCCGTGCTCCACAATCTCACCGGCATAGATGATGGCCACCTCGTCGCAGTTCTGGGCCACCACCCCAAGGTCGTGGGTGATGAGCAGCAGCGAGGTTCCCAGCTGCTTGCGCAGGTTCAGCATCATGTCCAGCACCTGGGCCTGGATGGTGACGTCCAAGGCGGTGGTGGGCTCGTCGGCGATCAGCAGCTTGGGGTTGCAGGCCAGCGCAATGGCAATCACCACCCGCTGCTTCATGCCGCCGGAAAACTGGTGGGGATACTCCCCGGCGCGCCTGGCCTCCAGGCCCACCATCTCCAGCATCTCGCCCGCCTTTTCCATCGCCTCGACCTTGGACACCTTCTCGTGCACAGCAATCACTTCGGCAATCTGCTGGCCCACCGGCATCACCGGGTTCAGGGCGGTCATCGGGTCCTGGAACACCATGGATATCTCGTTGCCCCGCACCTCGCGCATTTTCTCAATGGGAAGCGCAAGCAGGTTCTGCCCCTCGAACAGAATCTCCCCCGCCAGAATATTGCCCGGCGGCGTGTGGATGAGCCGCATGATGCTTTTGGCCAGGGTTGTTTTCCCGGCGCCGGTCTCGCCCACCAGGCCCAGGCTTTTACCTTTTTCCAGCGACAGGCTCACGCCGTTCAGGGCCTCCACCACGCCGTCGGCCGTCTCATAGCGGACGCGCAGGTCTTTCACCGCAAGTTGTTTTTCCATCCTCGTCCGCTCCTCAGTTTTTAAGTTTGGGGTCCAGCGCGTCCCGCAGCCCGTCGCCCATGATGTTCAGCGACAGAATGGTGAGCAGAATCATCAGCCCCGGGAACACGGTGATGTGCCAGGCGTCGCGAATGTAGGTGCGCGCGTTGGACAGCATAGCCCCCCACTCGGGCAGGGGCGGCTGGATGCCCAGCCCCAGGAAGGACAGCGCCGCGATGGAGCTGATGGCGCCCGCCACCGCCATGGTGGCCTGCACGATGAGCGGCGCCATGGTGTTGGGGAATATCTGGCTGAATATGACCTTCCGGTCCGAGGCGCCCACCGCCCGGGCGGCCTCCACAAACTCCTGATCCCGCATACTGAGCACCGAGGCCCGCACCACCCGGGCAAACTCCGGCACATAGCTGATGCTGATGGCGATCAGCACGTTGATGAGGCCGGGGCCCAGCGCCGCCACAATGGCGATGGCCAGCAGGATGTAGGGCAGCGAGAGCATGATGTCCATGAAGCGCATGATGACATTGTCCACCACCCCGCCATAGTAGCCTGCGATGGCCCCCAAAATGCTGCCCATCACGATGGCGGCCAGTACGCTGGACGCCCCCATGAACACCGAGTAGCGCGCCCCCCACCATATGCGCAGGGCGATGTCCCGGCCGAACTCGTCCAGTCCGAGAATGTGGTCCTTGCTGGGGGGCTGCAGGCGGTGGGTCAGGTCCTGGCTGATGACCTTCGCGTCGTAGATGGCGTTGCCGGTCACCGCGTCGATGATGATGGTGGCTGCCGCAAACACAACCAGCAACACCAAAAACCCAGCGCTGATCATGGCCATCCGGTTCCGGCGGAACCGACGAAGGGCCTCCTGCCACAGGGAACGGCCGCCCGCCGCGGCCATTGCTTCCAGTTGCTGCACTTTCCTCTTCCGCATATATTGGACTCCCTTTTTGAGCGGGCGTTTCGCCGACAGCGGCGGCCCACCTTGTTGGCTATTTTTTATACTGGGACTTGATGCGCGGGTCAATGTAGGCGTACAGGATGTCCACCAGCAGGTTCACAACGGAGTAGACCACCGCCAAAAACACCGCCGAGCCCAGCACCATGGGCATGTCCTTGGACTTGATGGAGTCCACCATAAAGCGCCCCAGCCCCGGCCAGGAGAAGATGGTCTCGGTGAGGGCGGAACCGCCCAGCAGCATGCCGAACTGGAGCCCCGCCACCGTCACAATGGGCACCAGGGCGTTTTTCAGCATGTGGTGCAGGGTGATATAGCCCTCCTTCAGGCCCTTGGCCCGGGCAGTATCGATGTAGTCCTGCCGCAGCACCTCCAGCATGGAGGAGCGGGTCATGCGCATCACCGAAGCGGTGCAGCTGGTGCCCAGGGTGGCCGCCGGCAGCACCAGCGATTTCAGCAGCGGCCCGATACCCTCCCCCATGCCCGAGGAGGGAAACCAGCCCAGGTGCAGCGAGAACAGCAGCACCAGCAAAAGCCCCAGCCAGAAGGTGGGCATCGCAACACCTACCAGCCCCAGAACCGTGGTGGCGTTGTCCAGCAGGGTGTATTGCTTTTTGGCCGACAATATGCCCAGCGGCGTGCCCACAAGCAGCGCCACCAGCATGCCCGACATGGCCAGTATCAGCGTGTTGGGAAAGCGCTCCAGCACCTGGGGCGCCACCGGCAGTTGGTTTTTGTAGCTGGTGCCCAGGTCTCCCTGGAGCAGCCCCCCCAGGTACCGTACATACCGCACCGGGATGGGGTCGTTCAGGCCCAGCTCCTCCCGCAGCATCTGGACGCTCTCCTCCGAGGCCTGCTCGCCCAGAATCATGCGCACAGGATCCCCCGGGGACAGCGCCAGAATGAAGTACACCAGAAAGGTGACCCCCAGCAGCACCGGGATCATCATCAGCAGCCGCTTCAAAACATATTTATACATGCGTCCTCCTCCAAACGGAGTTTTATGGCGGTTCCCTCACTCGCCTGGTTCAAACAGGCCCCTGGCCAACACCTTTCCCGACAGCATCATGGCCTTGCCGCGGGCGAACACGGTGTGCGGCGCGCCTGCTTCGTCCAGCAGCACAAGGTCGGCGTCGCTGCCGATTTGCACGCAGCCCTTCCGGGGATACATCCGCAGAGCCTTGGCCACGTTCTCGGTGATGTAGCACAGCGCCTGCTCCAGCGGGATGCCGTGTTCGCGCACCAGGGCGCCCACCGTCTGCCACAGGGTATCCATGCCGCCCACGCCGACGCCGATGATCTCGCGCTTGTCGTTCCATTTCGGGATGCTGCCCCCCGCATCGGAGCTGAGGGTAAGCATCCCCGGTGCGGCCTGGCGGGCCAGCTTGCAGAAACTGGCCGCCTCCTCCGGCTCGGCGGTCACATCGGCATAGCCGCCCAGCCTGGTGAACTCCACCGCCTGCTCGGGGTGTCCCTCCATGTGGGTGGGCCGGAAGTGCCAGGCCGGCAGGTCGGTATCCCTTAGGATCCGGAAGATGTCCTCCATGCCCTTCTTGCTCGCCCCCACATGCAGGTGCAGCACACCGGGCTTGCCGGCAATAAGGCTGGCCATACGGATGTCGGCGGCCAGACGGGTGATCTCCGCGCAGGTGGGCAGGGAGCAGCGGTGGTCGGCGATGGCCAGTTTACAGCCAATGACCTCCTCGATATAGACAATATCCTTGGTCACGCTGCCGGTCACGGTGATAGACGGGTACTGGTAGGCTCCGGTGAGGCACCAGGCGGAGAGCCCGCCCTTTTTCAGCTCCTTGGTTTTGGCCACCAGGCTCTCCACGTCGTGAGTGAAGCTGTCGGTACCCAGCAGGCCCACCAGGCTCGTCACCCCCGCCCGCACCGTTTGCGACAGCTCAAGCTGGGGGGTGCGGGTGTCGAAACCACCCTCGCCCCCGCCGCCGGTAAGGTGGGTGTGCTGGTCGATGAAGCCGGGCACCGCGGCGCAGCCGGCGCCGTCCACCTCGGTGATGCCCTCGATGCCCGGCGCAAGGCCGGGGCCGATGGCGGCAAACACGCCGCCAATCATCAAAATGTCCACCACTCCCCGGTGCGCCGGGGCATACAGATCCACATTTTTCACAAGGTACATAGGCGCTCTCCTTTGGCTTTTTGTGGTGGCTACAGGTCTTCCAGCAGCGGCTCTTCGGGCAGGAACTCCGCGGGCAGCCCCAGGCTTTCAAAGTAGGAAACCATGGCCATCAGGGCGAATTTCTCAGTGGAGTAGTGGGTGCCGCCTATCAGGCTCACTCCCTGCCGCCTGGCCTCCTCGTGCATGGGGGCCACCCAGTCGGCGGCTGGGTTGGTGACCCCTGTGATAAAGCAGTTGATTCCTTTTTCGCGAAGCTCCTTAAAAATGTCGGGGTTGCTGGCGCCGCCGGCCATGATGGCAAGCCTACCGTCTTCCAGGGCGGCGTCGCCATAGGGATAGGTCTTCACCTGGTGGCCCACGGCGGCCTGCAGCGCGTCGGCCAGCTGCTGCAGGATGGTAACGCCGGAACGGCAGAGCACCCCCATATACACATTGTCCTGAAAATAGAACTCGCCGTAGGGTGTCACGCCGATGGCGCGGGCGAGGCTGTTGCCGGGGGAGTAGGGGCCGTTGCGGTCCAGCGGGATATGGTAGCTGAACAGGGTGATCTGGCTCCGTTCCAGCAAGGCGAGGTCCTCCTCGGGGATGAACCGCACCGGGCCACCGGGGAACTCCCGCTGGGGCGTGGGATGGTGCGTGAACAGCATGCAGCGCCGGGCGTCCCTTTGCCGCAGCGCCCGGAATACGGAATCGCCGGTAAAGGTGGCGGTGTACACCCTGTCTATCTCCGGGGTGCCCTCGAACTGAAGGCCCACCTTCGGAAAGAATTCTGTGCACTCATCCGGTTTGAAAAAGGCATCCAGTTTTTCGTATAGTTGCGTAGCTTTCATCTTTCCTCCGCGCGATTAACCACTATCGGTGCATGTCAATACGCTTTTTGAGCCGCTTCGGCCAGGCGGATGTGCCGTTTCATGCGGTTCTTGGTCCGCCGGTTTTTGCTCCCCTTTTTTCGGCCTCCGTTGCCGACGTCTGTGCAAATGCCAGCGCTTGCTGAATTGCCAGGATATAGCGCTGCTTGTCCGAGCTGAGTTTGTTGAACTTGATGGCAAATTCCCTCGACACCTTGTTATCCATGTGAGTGTTCCTCCTCATTCTCCACTCGCGCTGTGAGTATATTATCACGACATTGTGAGTGTGTCAACCCTATATTTTGCGCATTTTACTTGCATTGTAAGTGAGAAAATGATATTGTAAGTGTTACATACCGAAGGGGGGGCTTCTGTGTCCGCAAACCAACGTGTCAAGCAGGTGCGGCAGGCGCTGAAATTATCTCAAGCCAAGTTCGCCATGGCCATCTACATTTCAAACGGCTACATTGCCGGCATCGAGCTTGAAAAAAGAAACGTGAACGACCGCTTAATCAAATTGATCTGTATAACCTTCAATGTGCGTGAAAAGTGGCTGCGGACAGGTGAGGGGGATATGTTTGAGGAACTGCCCAACCAGCTGTCCGAGCAGGCCTCTGCCACCTTCAAGGCGCTGAAGCCGGAATATCAGGCACACATACTTAAGCAGATTGACCAGCTGCTTGAGGTTCAGCAAGCCGAAGAAAAAAAGGTGCAATAGGACAGCCCGGCAAAGAGGATGACCGCATGAAACCGTTGCCTTACGGGCGGCTGGCCGTTGCATGCCGTCATTTCCGAGAAGCGCGGCCGGCTACCGCCGTTTTGCTGACGGTCATGGCGCGGCCTCCCCTTTGGCGGGGCCGCCGGGCTTGCCGCCCAGGTAGGCCGCCACGATGGACGAATCGACCAGCAGCTCCCGCCCTGTGCCGGTTTTGATGATGCGGCCGGTCTCCAGCAGGCAGGCGCGGTTGGCGATGGACAGTGCCTTCCTGGCATTCTGCTCCACCAGCAGGATGGTCACCCCGTCGGCATTGATTTCTCTGATGATGTTGATGATGTCGTTCACGATGAGCGGGGCAAGGCCGAGGGAGGGCTCGTCCAGCAGCAGCACCTCCGGCTGGGCCATCAGCCCCCGGCCGATGGCCAGCATCTGCTGCTCGCCGCCGGAAAGGGTGCCGGCCCGCTGGTGCATCCGCTCCCGTATTTGGGGGAAGTAGTTGTATACCCGCTCCATGGTGGCTCTGGTATTCTTGCTGGTGTAGCCGCCCAGTTTAAGGTTGTCCTCCACCGAGAGGTTCGGGAAAATCCAGCGCCCCTCGGGTACCAGGGTGATCCCCTTCTGCACCA
>JAJDIZ010000054.1 GCA_030266915.1 Ruminococcaceae bacterium OttesenSCG-928-D13
ATCACTATGAAAACACGCTATAAAATGTAGTAAGAACTGCACGCTGCCACCCAAAACGGCGCAAACGCCCATCGGCAGCTGAAAATTTACGACGAAAGCAGGCGTTTTGCATGGTATTTGATCGCATTAAGGAAATTCTGGTGGATCAGCTTGACCTGGATGAGGACAAGGTGACCATGGAAGCCGACATCGTGGAAGACCTGGAGGCCGACAGCCTTGACGTGGTGGATCTTGTGATGTCGATTGAGGACGAGTACGGCCTTGAAGTGCCGGACGACCAGATCGAAAACTTCCGCACTGTGGGAGATATTGTCCGCTATATCGAGGAAAATACCTGATCTTGAACGGGTTTTACACTTTGTTGCAAACGGTATTAAGCTAAGGTGTGCCGCCTGCGGCGGCACACCTTATTGTATATTCAGGCGTCAAACGGGAGGACAAAATGGCGGACAAAAATCAAAAGATGGTGGAGGCCATCACCCCCATCGACCAGGACTTTGCCCAGTGGTACACCGACATCTGCCTGAAGGCAGAGCTGGTGGACTATTCCTCGGTGAAGGGCTTCACGGTGCTGCGGCCCTACGGCCAGGCCATCTGGGAGAACATCCAGAAAATATTCGACGGGATGATCAAGGAAAGCGGCCACGAGAATGTGGCGATGCCGATGCTGATTCCCGAGAGCCTGCTGCAAAAGGAGAAGGACCATGTGGAGGGCTTCGCCCCCGAGGTGGCCTGGGTAACCTGCGGCGGCAGCGAGGAGCTGGAGGAGCCAATGTGCATCCGCCCCACCAGCGAGACGTTGTTCTGCGACCATTTCTCCCGGGTGCTGCACAGCTGGCGGCAACTGCCCTTGCTCTATAACCAGTGGTGCAGCGTGGTGCGGTGGGAGAAAACCACCCGCCCCTTCCTGCGCACCCGGGAATTCTGGTGGCAGGAGGGCCACACCATCCACGAGACCGCCGAGGAGGCCCGGGCCGAGACCCTGGCGATCCTCGACAACTACACAGAGCTGTGCGAAAAGTACCTGTGCATGCCGCTGGTGCGCGGCCCCAAAACCGAGAGCGACAAGTTTGCCGGGGCGGAGGACACCTACGCCATCGAGGCGATGATGCACGACGGCAAGGCCCTGCAGGCCGGCACCAGCCACTACTTCGGGGACGGCTTCTCGAAGGCCTTCGACGTCACCTTCACCGGGCGGGACAACACCCTGCAACACCCCTTCGAGACCAGCTGGGGCATCTCCACCCGCCTCATCGGCGGCATCATCATGACCCATGGGGACAACGAGGGCCTGGTGCTGCCACCCGCCGTGGCCCCGGTGCAGGTGGTGATCATCCCGGTGGCGTCCCACAAGCCCGGCGTGCTGGACAAGGCCTACGAGCTGAAGGCCCGGCTCTCCAAGTTCTGCCGGGTGAAGGTGGACGACAGCGACAACTCCCCGGGCTGGAAGTTTGCCGAGTGGGAGATGCGCGGGGTGCCCCTGCGGCTGGAGATTGGCCCGAAGGACATCGAGAAGGACCAGTGCGTGCTGGTGCGGCGGGACAACCGGGAAAAATCCTTCACCCCGCTGGCAGAGCTTGAGAGCGCCATCCCCACCCTGCTGGACACCGTGGCCAAGGGCATCTTCGACAAGGCCGCCGGCCGGATGAAGGAACGCACCTACGACTGCAAAACCATCGAGGAGATCAATGCCATCCCCGAGGACAAGACCGGCTTTGTGAACGCCATGTGGTGCGGCGAAGAGGCCTGCGAAGACGCAATGCGCGAGCAGACCGGCTATGCCAGCCAGTGCATCCCCTTTGAGCAAAAGCAGCTCTCCGAGGTGTGCCCGGTGTGCGGCAAACCCGCCACACATATGGTGATGTGGGGCAAAGCGTACTAACAGACCTTCACCCAGCCAAAAAGAGGGGGATTTCAGCATGAAGATTGACGGAAACGAAATTGAGATCGAATCCCTGCGGGCATACCGGGCCGGCGATACAGCGCGTTCCGATGAGCTGGAGGATGAGTTTATCCGGCAGTTCCATGAGAGCCTGAAAAACAAAGAGAAGCATTGCAGCTGCCCCAAGCTCCACTGCAAGCACCACGGCCGGTGCATCGACTGCATCGCCCTCCACCGGGCCCACCGCGACCATCTTCCCAATTGCCTGCACGACATGGTCAACGAGCGGTACCGCGCCCTGGTTGCGCTCACCGAGAGTGAACTCGAGCCTTACCGCTGCACTGCGGAGACCGGCGAATAGCCGGCAGCTTCCTCCCGCAGGTTCAATATCAAAAAGCTCCACCGGGCAACTTTATCGCGATAGGCGATTTTTAGGCCCGCTCCCCGCTTTGGGGGGTCCACCCTTCGGATGCAGGCGGCGTTTGAAGGCAAAATACCACCGCCGGAAAGTTTTGTCATGCCTGTACGCCATATTTCGGCGCGCCAGCTGGTGCGCGCCGCGCTGATTGCCGCCCTCTACGCCGCCCTGTGCCTTGCACTGGCCCCCTTGTCCTACGGGCCGGTGCAGGTGCGGCTGGCCGAGGCCCTGACCCTGCTGCCGGTGCTCTGCGCCGAGGCAGTGCCGGGGGTGGCAATCGGCTGTTTTTTTGCCAATCTGCTGGGCGGAGCGCCCATCGACATGCTGGTGGGCACCGGCGCCACCCTGGCCGCCGCCCTGCTCAGCCGCAGGCTGCGGGAGGTCCGCTGGCCCCGCAGCACCCGGGGCGGCCACAAAGGCCTGCCCATCGCGGCGGCCCTGCCGCCGGTGTTGCTGAACGCCCTGATCGTGGGGGCCGAGCTCACGCTGCTGTACTTCCCGGCCGGCTCCCCCGCCGCCGTCTGGCTGGCCAACATGGCCAGTGTCGGGGCCGGGCAGCTGATCAGCTGCGGCCTCGGGGTGGCGCTGGTGTGGCTGGTGGAGCGGCAGCCTACCCTGCACCGGCTGCTCACCGAAAACTGAGTGCAAAGAATTGCGCGTAAGGAGTTTTCCCCATTGATAAAGACATGCGGAAGCGGGGATTTGGAGAGCTTTGTCTCCCTTGCCTGCGAGAAAAACAGCATCCCGGAGCAAAATTGTGCCTACTGCTCAAAGCAACGCGATGCCATTGAAAAGGATTTTTCATTGATGCGGGAAAGCCCCGCCCATCTGCTGGTTGGATACTGGAAAAAGGGGACGCTTGCCTGTATAATGGGCTTCTTTTTCAACAGTGAAAATGGCTGGGTGGACTGCATAGGTCCCTTCTTCAGGGAAGATTGGGATATTCCTGATGCAAAGGCACTTTTTACGTACGGGAAGGAACACTTAAAAAGTGCGACACAATACAATTTTTTCTTTGATTGCCGCAACACGGGTTGCGCCCGTTTGATGCGGGAATTGCAGGCGTCTGCTCAGGATAATGAGTATATATTGCGGCTTTGCCGTGACAAATATAAGGCGCCCCGGCTGGCGGAGACGGTCATCCCCTACAGCCCGGTTTATCGGGATGAGATTATTGCGCTGCATCGCGAGGCCTTTGGTGAGATTTACTTGGACGCAGAAGCGCTTATTGCCTCCCACGATAAGGGCCGGAAGCTGTTTTGCGCCCGGACGGAGCGCGGCTTCGCCGGTTACGGCGCTCTGCAATACGATGAAAACGGGGATAACCTGACAGCTGAAGTGTTCGCCGTAAAAAGGGAGCTGCGCGGCAGGGGATATGGGTGGGCGCTGTTGAACACGGTGATTCAATATGCTTTTGCCCATTTTCCGGGAAATCAGATTCATCTTGTTGTGGACAAGCTGAATGAGCGGGCGCAAAAACTGTATTGCTCCTGCGGATTCGAACTGGTAACCGAGAATTGCGCGTATCGTTTGAAATAAATAAGATTGTATCAAATCGATTTATCAAAATCGGGATGACACAGTCTTTTTTTTGATCCAAATGCCGCCCCCCTTAAGAGGTGGGCGGTTTTGTGCGTTTACAGGCCGGTGGTGCTGGTGCTGGGGGCCGGCACTGTCGCGGCCGCCGCAGCTGCCACCTCCGGGCTTGTCTCGGGAACAAGGTTTGCCTCAGCCGCCTTTTCCTTCGGGGTGCCGCCCTCGAGGATGGCCATGAACTCGTCGCCGGTGATGGTTTCCTTCTCCAGCAGGTAGGCGGCCAGCTCGTCCATCTTGCCGCGGTTTTCGTTCAGAATATCGGTGGCCTTTTGGTGGGCGCCCTTGATGAAGCTGAGCACCTCGGTGTCAATGCGGGCGGCGGTCTCGGGCCCGCAGGTGAGCTGCCCCTCCCCGCTCAGGTACTGGTTGCCCTGGGTCTCGAGGGCCATCATGTCAAAGGCTTCGGTCATGCCATAGCGGGTGACCATGGCCCGGGCCAGCTTGGTCATTTTCTCGATATCGTTGGCGGCGCCGGTGCTGCTGGTGCCAAAGGTTACTTCCTCGGCGGCCCGTCCGCCCGCCAGGGTGGCCAGGTCGATCAGCGCGGCTTCCTTGGTGCGTATGTTGACCTCCTCCTCGTCCACCTGCATGGTGTAGCCAAGGGCGCCGGAGGTGCGCGGGATGATTGTGATTTTGGTGACCGGGGCGCTGCCCTTCTGCTTTGCCGCCACCAGGGCGTGGCCGATCTCGTGGTAGGCGATCACCTTTTTCTCCTGCGGGTTAATCACCTTGTTCTTGCGCTGCATGCCGGCCAGCACGGTCTCCACGCTCTCCATCAGGTCGGCCTGCATCACAAGGCGGCGGTTGTGCTTCACGGCCCGCAGGGCGGCCTCGTTGATGATGTTGGCCAGGTCCGCGCCGGAGGCGCCGGCCGTGGCCCGGGCAATCAGCCCATAGTCGATGTTGTCGTCCATCATCACCTTTTTGGCGTGCACCCGCAGGATGGCCTCGCGGCCGGCCAGGTCGGGCAGCTCCACCGGGATGCGCCTGTCGAACCGGCCAGGACGCAGCAGGGCCGGGTCCAGGGTTTCGGGGCGGTTGGTGGCCGCCAGAATCACCACGCCCTTGCTGCCGTCGAAGCCGTCCATCTCGCTCAGCAGCTGGTTCAGGGTTTGCTCCCGCTCGTCGTTGCCGCCGATGCCGGAGCCGTCACGCTTTTTGCCGATGGTGTCCAGCTCGTCGATGAACACGATGCAGGGGGCCTTCTCCTTGGCCTGCTTGAACAGGTCACGCACCCGGGCGGCGCCCCGGCCCACGAACATCTCCACAAACTCACTGCCGGCAATCGAGAAGAAGGGCACGCCGGCCTCGCCGGCCACCGCCTTGGCAAGCAGGGTTTTGCCGGTGCCGGGAGGGCCCACCAGCAGGGCGCCCTTGGGCATCTTGGCGCCCACGCTGCTGTACTTGTCGGGGCTGTGCAGGTAGTCCACAATCTCGCCCACGGCCTCCTTGGCCTCCTCCTGGCCGGCCACGTCGCTCATCGTGATGCCGGTTTGGGCTTGGACGTACATCTTGGCGTTGGATTTGCCAAAGCTCATCATGTCGCCGCCCTGGCGTTTCATCATGCTGCGGTAGAGCAGGAACAGCAGGCCCACCATCAGCAGGCTGGGCAACAGCATCGATAGCAGGCTCACAAGGTAGCTCTGCTGCTCGGGCACCACCTGGGTGAACTCAATCGGGTCGCCAGCCGCGGTTTTGGCAGCTTGCAGCCGGTCCACCAGATTGGGGTCGTTCAGTATGCCGGTGTAATAGGTGGCCTTGCCGCTGGGCTTGCTGGCATCGGTCACCTCAAAATCGATGCGCTGGGACTGCTCGTCCACCTGCACCGCCGTCACGCTGCCCTCCTCCACCATCTCAAGGAAGCGGGAGTAGGACACCTCGGCGGTGGTTTGCTGGCCCATGCTGGGCATAATAAACGTGTAGAAAACAAGCATCACCAACAGGCCGATGCCCATAATCAGCGCAAAATTGCGTTGTGGATTTTTGGGGTTCTCGTTCATGGGTTTATCTCCTCCCCTGTCCTGAGGAACAGGTGTGCTTTCTACGGTACTGTCTATTATACTACATTCAACATGTGTTTTTCATTTGTTAAGAAGATTAAGTTTTTGTGAAGCGAAGCGCAAAAGCCGCCCGAAAACGGACGGCTTTTGCTTTCTGTCTTTTTATCAATCAATATTCAATTTTGCTGGGCCGCAGGTAATTGCGGGCGCCGAGCGCCCATTTCACCTGATACGCGTCTGCGGCAGCGCTCAGGTAATCTTCAAACGCCTCGCTTTTCAGGCTGGTGAGGATGGTGGTGCGCTGGTTCTGGAACTCCTCGTCATCGGCAAACATTTCGATCTTCTCGTAGACGATGATGGTAGCGCCCATGTTGTAGCTGCCGAAATCGCCCACGGACTGATTCTTGAGCTCTTCCAGGAAGTCCTCGCTGTAGGTCTCAAAGTTTTCGGGGTACAGGTTCACATAGGAGGAGGTGATGCTCTCCACCGTGTTGGCGCTGCCCACGTCCCGCTCCAGCACATCGGTGTAGACGGATTCCACGTCATCCAGCACCACGTCTTCCAGCGTGGCACCGCCATACAGCCGGGCCACCATGGCGTCGGTGAGGGCCGATACCTCGGTGGTCATGTCCGTGGAGGGGTCAAGCTTCGAGGTAGGGATCGAGAAAAACCGGATGTGCGCGTATTTTTCGGTGTACTCCGCCTTCAGGTCCGCATCGGACACCTGCAGCTCGCCACCCTCGCCATACAGGGCGTCGAAGATGTCGCCGGCCAGCTCGCTGTTGGTGTTGAAGCGCCGAACAGTGGCCTCGGAGACGCCGTTCTCAGTATACATGTCAACCATGTAGTCCCAATACTGCATCGCGGACTCCACGTTCTGCTGGCCCTCGCTCGAAAGGGAAATCTTCTTCTCCCGGCTGATTTTGAGTATCGCCACAAACCGGCGCAGCAGCTCCTCGGTGCGGTTTTGTATCCATTTAGAGGCCTTTTCGCCCTCTATCTTCTCTTTCAAGACGTTGTCGGCATCCTGTGCCAGGTTACGGGCCTCGAAATAGGCGTTGAACTGGGCCATCAGGTACAGGCCGGAGGATATCTCCACCCCGTCGATGGTGCCGGCGTTCTCATAGAAATTGCCGATACAGCCGGTCATGGTCAGCGCCAGCAGGGCGCACACCAGCAGCAGTGCTACAATGCGTTTAAGCTTCAAACGTTCTCCCTCCAACTTCACGGGGCCTTGGGCGCCGGCAATGACCGTTCGCCCGTCCCGTTTTGACTCAACAGGCATTAATTATATCGTATTTGCGCCCGGCTTGCAAGATAGATTTATGCGGGCGGCGCGCCAGTGGGCTCACCAGCGGCTTCCTTACCTTCTACAAGGGCCTTCACGGCGGTGTTCAGCGCGTCCAGCGGGCGCTGGCCGGCGGCCAGGCGCACCGCAAGGTAGGGCTTCGAGGAGGCGTTGAACATCACGTTCAGGCCCTTCTCACGCATCAGCGGCTTCAGCATGGCGGGCTGCAGCGCGTCGGAGTAGAGGATCAGGGTGTCCTTCTGCTGGGTCACCTCGTAGATGCCGAGGCGCGCGCAAATCACCCGCAGCAGGCTGATATCCACCAGGCCCCTGGCGGCGTCCACCACCGGGCCGTAGCGGTCGGCCAGCTCCTCCAGCACGTCTGTTGCGCCCGCCTCGCTCTCGATGGCCGCGATGCGCTTGTAGGCCTCTATGCGGCCGGGCGCGTCCGGGATGTAGCTGTCCGGGATGTAGGCGTCCACCGTGATGTCGATCAGGCTCTCGGCCTTGTCGGGTGTCGGGGCCTCGCCCTTGGCGGCGGCCACGGCCTGGTTCAGCATTTTCACATACAGGTCGTAGCCCACGGCCTCCATGTGGCCGCTCTGGCTTTGACCCAGCAGGTTGCCGGCCCCGCGTATCTGCAAATCCCGCATGGCAATGCGGAATCCGCTGCCGAAGGCCGTGAACTCCCGGATGGCCGACAGGCGCTTGGCCGCCACGTCGGTCAAGACTTTATCACGGCGGAAGGTGAAATAGGCGTAGGCCTTGCGGCCGCTGCGGCCCACCCGGCCGCGAATCTGGTAGAGCTGGGCCAGGCCCATCCGGTCGGCGTCCTCGATGACCAGAGTGTTCACATTGCGCACGTCGATGCCGGTTTCGATCAGGGTGGTACAAACCAGAATGTCCACCTCGCCGTCCAGCAGCTGCTGCCAGGTGCGGGAGAGCTCCTCCTCGGCCATCCGCCCGTGGGCAATGGCAATGCGGGCATTTGGCAGCAGTTTATGCAATTTTTGTGCGGTATAATCGATGGTTTCGATCCTATTATGGATGTAATACACCTGCCCAGCCCGGGCCAGCTCCTTCTTGATGGCCGAGGCGATGATCTCGTCATCGTACTCCATCACATAGGTCTCCACCGGCTGGCGCTCGGTGGGTGGCTCCTCAATCGTGCTCATGTCCCGTATGCCCGAGAGGGCCATGTTCAGGGTTCGGGGAATCGGGGTGGCCGAGAGGGTCAGGGTGTCCACCCCGATGAAGGTCTCCTTGAGCTTCTCCTTGTGGCGCACCCCGAAGCGCTGCTCCTCGTCCACAATAAGCAGCCCCAGGTCGTGGAATTTGATATCGCTTTGCAGCAGGCGATGGGTGCCTACCACAATGTCCACCGTGCCGGTGTTCAGGCCCTTCACCGCCTCCTTGATTTGCTTTGGGGTTCGGAAGCGGCTGAGCATCTCGGCCTTCACCGGGAAGGCCTCCATCCGTGAGAGGATGGTGTTGTAGTGCTGCCAGGCCAGAATGGTGGTGGGCACCAGAATGGCGCACTGCTTGCCGCCCATCACACACTTGAAGGCCGCCCGCAGGGCCACCTCGGTTTTGCCCACCCCCACGTCCCCGGCCAGCAGCCGGTCCATCGGGTGGGGGCGCTCCATATCCTTCTTGATCTGCCGGGCGCTGGTGAGCTGGTCGTCGGTCTCCTCGAACTCGAAGCGGGCCTCGAAGTCCCGCTGCCACTCGGTGTCCGTTGGGAAGGAGAAGCCCGGCGCGCCCCGCCGCTTGGCGTAGAGCTCTATCAGGTCCTGGGCCATTTCGGTGGTGGCGCGCTTCACCCGGGCCTTGGTTTTGGCCCACTGCTCGCCCCCCAGCCGGGACAGCTTCACCTTCTCCTCGTCTCCCGGGGCGGTGTAGCGGCTCAGCAGGTCCAGCTGGGTCACCGGCACGTAGAGGGTGTCGCCCTTGTCGTAGCTGATCTTAAGGTAGTCCTTGACGACACCGTGCAGGTCCAGCCGTTGGATGCCGGCGTAGAGGCCGATGCCATGGCTCTGGTGCACCACATAGTCGCCCGCCTTAATATTGGACAGACTGGACAAACCTTTGCTCTTGGATTTTTTCTTTTTTGTGAGTTCCGCATCATGCCGACGGGAGGTGAAGATGGCAAACCGGGCCGAGGGATACTGCGCCCCGGCGGAAAGGCGCCCTTGCAGCACCACCACCGAGTTCGGCACCGGCTTGTAGTCGGCGTTTTTGGAGGGGGCCAGCGCCCGGATACCCGCGTTTTCAAGGTCCCGCGCCAGGGCCGAGGCGCCCTTGGCCGTGCCTGCCAGCACCACGCAGAAGTAGCGCTCGGCCAACAGGGGCCGCAGCTCCTCGGTGAGGGTGGCCACGTCCCCGGGCCAGGGCGGGATGGCGTGGGCTTGCAGGCTGACCGTCTCTTTCAGCTTTACGTCCGGGATGCCCCGGGCAAAGTTCTCGGCGTAGACGGTGTGTTCCCGCTCCGCCCGGCTCTGGAGGCCGGGGAATTCTTCATAAAACCCAAACATGCCGGGGCCAAGCAGGCCCTCCTCCAGCAGGGTTTTCTGCTCCTCATCCGAGCGGAAGGCCACCCCCTTGGCCTCGTCCCGTATGCCGCTGGGCTCGTCGAAAAAGAGGATCGGGCCGTCCATATAGTCCAGCATACTGGCCGCGGCGGGGTAGCGCAGGTTCAGGTAGCGATCCATCCCCTCAGGCATCACCCCGGCGTCCAGGGCGTCGAGATCGGCCTTCGTCACCGCCTCAAGCTTCGCCTTGTCGCCCTTTTTTGCTTCATTCAGCGCCGCGCGCAGGAAGGCGGCGGTCTCGGCCGGGTCACCAAACAGCACCTCTCGCGCCGGGGAGAGGTAAATTTTCGAGAGCTTGGCCTCCCGGCGCTGGCTCACCAGATCGAAGGCATGGATCGAGTCGATCTCATCGCCCCAGTACTCAATGCGGGCCGGGGTGGGGCGGTCCGGCGGGTAGATGTCCACGATGCCGCCCCGCACGCTGAACTGGCCGGGGCCGTCCACCTGGCTGCGGCGGAAATAGCCGGCGGTGTGCAGGGTTTCCACCAGCTTCTGCTGGGGAAGATTTTGGCCGGGCTTGAGGGTGAGGGTGCCGGCCAGGAAGTCGCTTTTGGGCAAGGTGCGCTGCAGCACCGCCTCAATGGGAGCGGCCACCAGCTTCACCCGGCCGCCCACCAGCTTGCCCAGCACATCCAGCCGGCGGTACTCGTACTCCCGGCTCTGGCCCTCGATGTTGCGCATCACAAAATCCCGGGCCGGATACACCGCCGAGGGGATGCCCAGGGTTTCGGCGTCGGCGGCGAAGCGAGTGGCTTCGGCCTCCCCCGGGGTGATGACCAGGGCCGGGCGGGCGGTGTCCTCGCACAGGGCGCACAGCACCGCCGCCCGGGCGCTGGGCGGCAGCCCGAACAAGGCGGTGGCGCCGGCCCCTTCAAAGGCGGCCAGCAACCGGCGGTATTCAGCGGTGGATTTGATCGCGGCAGTCAGCATGGTGTCCTCGTGATTTAATGTGGAATTATATGTGTGTGAATTGTGAAAGATTGTCAGTTCCGCTTCGTAAAGGCCCTGAAGGTATAAAATTGGCTCGGTACAGGAAGCTTGCATTCCCTGCCCGTCGTGTATCCCATTTCATCAAGAATGTTGACAATTTTTGTAAACGCATCAGACATTTTTCATCTTGTTCTTTTGAACACGCCGCCATATCCACAATCCCAGCGCAACTAGCGAGAGGCCGGAAATCACCGCTCCGGCCACCAGCCCCTGCGGAACAAAACGCAGAATGAGGGTGTGGCTGCCTGTGGGTATCTCAACGGCGCTCAGGGTACCAAACGCCCGATGAATCTCTATCGGTTTGCCGTCCAAAGTGGCATTCCAGCCTTTGTCGTAGGGGATGGAGAGCAGCAGCACCGGCAGGCCGTCGGGGTTTTCCACGACACCCTCGAAGCGGGAATTGCTGAAATCGGTGAGCTGGTAGGAAGCCGCTTGCAAGGTCTCGGTCATCTGCGCCAGCAGGGCGCGGTCCTCGTAGGCAAACCAGCTACCCCGCACAAACAGCTCGCCGCCCTTCGGCTCAAGCCGCACCACCACCTCGCTGCCCGGCGAATGGCTGCCCAGCGGCAGGATGCCGTGCTTATCTCCGGTGAGGTAGTCCCGCGCCCACAGCGTGTCATTCAGATAAACATCCACACCAGAACGATAATTTCCGGTGGTAAGCAGCAGGTAGAGGTCATCATCGCTCTCGGCGGTCAGCCGGTATTCAAGGGCACTGCCCTCCCCGCCGGGGCGCTCGTACAGCGCCTCGCCCTCAAACTCCCGGTGGGACAGGCCGTCCAGCTCGGCCTTTGGCACCGGGTAGATTTTATAAAGCGCATCGCCGGCATCCGGCACAATAGCGCGCCACATCGCGTTGTGCACCTCGAACAGATTTTCATTCGCCTCCAGCAGCCCGGTGACGCCTCCACCCGCCATCACGCCGACCGGCAGAGCCTGCTCGTTTTGCCAGACGCGCAGCCCGTCGGCCTCTGCGGCTAACTCGTAGGACTTACCGTTTAGTTTGCTGCCCAACAGATATTTCACTCCAAGCAGGCTGTCCACCGCCACCGTGGAACCGCCGGCGTATTTCGCGCTGTTGGTCCACTGGCTCAGACCCATGGCCTCCAAAAACTCACGCACCTCCATCTTATCAGAGGAGCTGTAGTGGGACAGGCCCTTCGTGCCAAACAGCAGGGCGTCATTCTCGCTGTATGGGTTTAGATATTCCACTCTATAAAAGGAGTCGTCCCGCGCCTTGATTTCCTCAACGGCGGGCTGGGTCTTCTTGACGTAGCTGCTGTACTCATTATAAGGATAGTAGCCCATCTGACGCATCGTCAGGTACAGGTTAGCGCCGGTGTCTGCCAGCACAATAAGCAGCAGTATTATAATTATAGTAGAATTTTTTCTTTTTTTATATTGCCACAACAGCAGTGCCATTGCCACCAAAAAGCCAAGTCCCAGCAGCAGCTTCCCGGTGGTGACATAGGCGCGGTCTTCCCGCCAGACAAGGGCCACAGCCAGGCAGATGCCCGCCACCGCATAGGGCAGGTAGCGCATCGCCCCGCTGCGCCGCAGGCGGGTGAAGCCCTCCCAGCCGACCGCCAGAAGCACGAAGCTGAAGATAAAACTGTAGCGGAACAGGAAACCCACTGGCTTGTTGAACCCGTGCCAGATGCGGTCGATCGGGCCGACTATAAAGGAGAGCAGCGGCACGGCCAGCAGGATAAGCGCCCCTATTTTGCGGCGGCGCGCCACGCCCTTGCCAAGGAAAAACATCAGTGCGCAGACCAGCGCCAGCACCCCGCAGTAAATTTGCGGGTAGCCCATGAAGACCATCTGGTGGCTGGCCGTGCCGGGCAGGTAGCGGGAGACCACGTCGGCCAGGGTTGCGGCGCTTTTGTCCCAAAAATCGGCCAAGCTGAAACCGGCCTTGCCGCCTTGCAGGGAAAGCAGCGACGGCAGCAGCGCCACGGCGGACAAGCCGGCTCCAATCAGGGATGCTCCCGCATATCCCGCCATCGGTCTCCATGCTTTTTTGTTTTTCAAGCTGTGTTTGCTATCGATGATGTTGTGGAAGCAGAAGTAGGAGACTAAAAACCAAACCAGCGAAAACAGGCACAGCATGTAGCCGATGTAATAGCAGGTGACAATGGCCAACGCCAGCGCGGCGATATAAAGCCAGGGGGATTTCTCTTCTAAAATATACTCGATACCCATGATGACCAGCGGCAGCAAAATCACCCCGTCCAGCCACATAATATTCTGCTGGAACGCATTATTGTAATCCATCAGCGCGTAGGGCACACTGAACAGCAGGCTGGCCAGCCGCAGCCCTTTCCGGTTCAGAAAGATGCTCATCGTCAGCCCGCAGCAGCCGATTTTCAGCAGGGTGACGAGGGCGATACCGTCCGGCAGGGCATGGGTGGGGAACAGCAGCAAAACCAGGTTGAAGGGGCTGAGCAGGTAGTAGGCGGAAAGGCCCGCCATATCCCCGCCGAGAGCTTTTGAGAAGGAGTAGAGCCAGCTCTCTCCGCCCAGCAGCATTTGATCCCGCAGGTACGCAAAAAAGCTGATATACTGGCCGCGCATGTCAAGGGTGAGCACGCTGGCCTCGCCAAAGGGATGCACCCCCAGCAACGCCCAGGTGGCCGCCAATCCCAGCACGGGAAGCAGAAAGGCGGCCGAGTGGATCACAATACCACGAATTTTGCTTTTTTTGACCATAACTCAGCCTCCTCTCTTCACTTTTGTGCATTTTTATCTATATTTTTGTCACGCTGGCGTGCGCATGCTTCATCAAACAAGCGGGCCAGCCAGCAGTGCAAGTCTGAAACCGCCCTACTTGGGCGCGCCGTTATACCGGGCCATCGCCTCGTCCGGCTGGCCGGCCATCAGCAAGCGCAATGCCCCCTCAATATCACCGTATCGGCTCTCGATCAGCTTTTTGTCCGCCGCGGAGGGCTTTCCGGTCACCCAGTCCGCCATGTCGTAGTCCGGGTGGGGCTTATCCCCCACCCCGATGCGCACCCGGGGGAAATCCTCCCCCAGAAAGGTGATCAGGCTTTTCAGCCCGTTGTGGCCGCCGTCACTGCCCGAGGCGCGGATGCGCAGCACCCCGGGTTTCAGGTTCACATCGTCGCACAGCACAATCACCCGCTCGGCAGGCACTTTGTAGTATTCAGTCGCTTTCACAAGGCTTTTGCCGGAAAGGTTCATAAAGGTTTGCGGTTTCAGCAGCAATACTCTCCGTCCGTCCACAGCTCCGTCGCCGCTCAGCGCGTCGAATTTCGAGCGCTTCACCGGGATGTTCCACCGCTCCGCCGCCAGGTCCAGGGCGTCAAAACCCACGTTGTGGCGCGTGTGCTCGTATTTTTTGCCGGGGTTGCCTAGGCCGGCGATGATCCAGTCTATCGCGGTAGTGCGTCTTTTAAAAAACATGGGTACGCTCCAGAAATCTCAAAATTAAAAACCTATAGGCCAAACGTGTGGCGGCCGCGACATCGTGTGCCGTGGCATTCCTCCGCGAACGTGCGTTGCACATCCTTAGCCCTAGGTTCGCTACTGAATGCCCCGGCCCCCGACGTCGCCAGCTTTTTTGCCTTGTGCCTGCACTTGATGAAGCCTCATTGCAATGCAAACTAATGAAAAAGCGTCGAAACCGGCTTGTCGCTGTAGATGCGCGCGATGGCCTCGGCCATCACCGGCCCGCAGGACAGGATGCGCAGCTTTTCCAGCCGTCTCTCGGGCGGGGTGAGGATGGTGTCCAGCACCACCACCTCGCTCAGGGGCGAGCCCTCGAGCCGCTCCACAGCCGGGCCGGACAGCACCGCGTGGGTGGCGCAGGCCGAGACGCTCTTGGCGCCCCGCTCCATCACGGCCGAGGCGGCGTTCACCAGGGTGCCGGCGGTGTCAATCATGTCGTCCACAATCAGCACATGCTTGCCGTTAATCTCCCCGATGATGTTCATCACCTCACTGGCGTTCGGCTTCGGGCGGCGCTTGTCCACAATCGCCAGCGGCACGTCGATGCGCTCGGCAAAGGCACGGGCCCGGTTCACGCTGCCAAGGTCTGGGCTCATCACCACAAAATCTGCCTTGTAATCGGCATCCTTGCGTATTTTCTTCTCGAAATAGGGCGCTAAGATAGGCATGGCCACCATGTGGTCCACCGGAATGTCGAAGAAGCCCTGAATCTGCGGGGCGTGCAGGTCCATGGTCAGCACCCTGTCCGCCCCGGCAGCCTCGATCAGGTCGGCCACCAGCTTCGCGGTGATCGGGTCCCGGGCTTTGCTTTTCCGGTCCTGCCGGGCGTAGCCGTAGTAGGGTATCACCGCCGTGATGCGCCCGGCCGAAGCCCGGCGGAAGGCGTCGATCATAATCAGCATCTCCATCAGGTGCTGGTTCACCGGCCAGTTGG
>JAJDIZ010000055.1 GCA_030266915.1 Ruminococcaceae bacterium OttesenSCG-928-D13
CATTATTCAGCTGAACGCTAAAAACGGCCGCCTTAAGGGCCTGGCCGACGGCTGGGCCCTGGTGCGCGTGGTGCCCGCCGCCGAAGGGGACGATTACACTTGCGCGGATGTTTACCGGGAATATAAATCCGGAAAAAAGGTGGTGCAGGGCAAATACGCCAACACCATTCGGGTGCGGGTGGCTTCCCGGCCGGCCAAGGTGCGGCTGCTGCAAGGCAATTTCAGTGTGCACAGCCCGGTGGGCGCCGGAGCCCGGTTCACACTGGGGGCTGAAACCACCCCGCTGCCGAACGCCCTCACCGAGGCGAACCGCACCCTCACATGGACCATTTCCGACACCCGGGCGGTGGATTTCGCCCCAGATATACCGGCCGCCGATGTGAAGCGGGAGGGATATACCGCGATTTACACAGACAACACCGGGGCCAGGCAGGTAAGCTTTGTGGGCAGCGAGGTGGCAAGCGGTAAGCTGTCGGCCACCATCACGGTGAAAACCACCACCAAAAAAAGCGCCAAGGTGAAGGTGACCCTGCAAGCCAGTGCTGATCATGCCAGGGCGGTGACTTCCCTGGCTGTGGCCAAGCCCGCCTACTGGGTTGCCACGGGCAAAGCGGTTACCCCGAAGGTGACATTTGGCCCCAGGGCCCCGGGCAACAACAACCTGTGCTGGACCATTGAGCAAGCCTGGGACAGCACCGGCGCCCTGCTTCCCGCGGGTCAGGCCCATCACATTGCCACCGTGGACGCCCGCACCGGAAAGGTTACGGCCAGGGGATATGGCAAGGTGTTGGTGTCGGCTGTTTCGATGCAGGACAGCACCAAGGCCATACAAGTTGAGGTGCACTGCACGGCCAGGGCGTAGAGCCGCACAGAATACCGGACAGCCCGGCCACGCCAAGCATCGGTGTCTTCGCTGCTCACAGCCCTCTATCCGTCAGCGTGCTTTGCGCATAATGTGAGTAAGGACCACCCGCTCATGAGCGGGTGGTCCTGTTACTGCTGGCACTATTTCATCGGTAGCCGCCGGGCGGCCTGTCAACAGCGGCGTAAAAAATCCACCGCCAGGGCGATATCAGCCTCGGGATTGGCCCCGGTCTCCCGTTCGATGGTGAGGAAGCCCGTGTAGCCGATTTCCTCCAAAGCACGCAGGTACCGGGGGAAATCCACCTGCCCCTGGCCCAGCGGCACCTCCTCAAAATAGTCGGAGAGGCGCAAATCACCAATACCACCCTCGGCGAAGTAGTTGTATATCCGCGCCGGGTCTGTCTGCTTCACCATGACGCCGTCCTTGGCGTGGGTGTGCACAATATGATCCTTCAGCAGGTGAACCGCTTCCACCGGGTCTTCCCCGGTCACCATCACAAGGTTGGCGGGGTCCAGGTTCACGGCAAGGCCGGCGGCGTTCACATCCTGGAGGAATTCGAGCAGGCGCCGGGCCGGCTCGGGCCCGGTTTCAATGGCAAAGCATCCCTCCAGCTCGCTGCCGGTTCGGGCCAGCGCGGCGCAGGCCCGCAGCAGCACATCGTACTCCCGGCTGGCTTTATCCTCAGGGATGACCCCGATGTGGGTGGTGACAATGGCGCAATCCAGCTGCCTGGCCAGCGCCATGATGCGCTTCGAGCGCTCAATGCGGCCGGGGTTGTCCGCCTCGATCGTAAAGCCGTGACCGCCCAGGTCGCCGCAGATGGCAGAGAGCGAAAGCTTGTTTGCGGCCAGGGCATCGCGCAGCTTTGCAACATCGCCGGCGGTGAAGCGCTCCGGCGCCATCTCGCCCGCCACTGCGTAAAGATGCACCCCGTCCGCCCCCAGTGCGGCGCACTTCTCGAGGCTCTCGTAAAGTGGCAGGCGCAGGCTGTCCGCTATGATACCAATTGGGAAATTCCGCATGTTAACCCTCCATTCAGCCGTTTACCGGCACCCACTGCCCGGGCCGGCCTATTGCCTCCAGGCCTGCCCGCCTCAGCGCCATGATGGTGATCGTCTCCTGCGGTGAGACCGGGGCCATCCCCGTTTCCAAAAATTTCACGAGCTGGCCGATAAACCCGCCCATATAGTCAGATTTAACCTCGACCGTCCTGCTGCCGGCTTCAGCGTTCACCTGCATCATAAAAGGCGCATCTCCGCCGGTGCACACCATGGTTGCGGCCCGGCCGTCCTCGAACTCGATGGCCAGCGTTGTCCACGCCCCCTGCACCAGGGCCATCACCCGCACAGGCCTGGCGGGAATCAGCATCGTGATGGGCTCCAGCTGGTGGATGCTGTAGTTTTCGAACAAGCTTGGCCCAATGGAGGTCAGGGCGGTCACCTCGCCCCCATCCCAGTGGGCATACTCGCTTGCGCAGCGCAGCGCGGAGGCGGAGTAGAAGGGCGTGCCGTGGCGCTCTGCCAGGGCAAACAGGCCTGCGGCGGTGGCGCGGTCCGGCGCGAAGGTCTTGTCCACATAGGTGGTTTTCCCGCTGGAGAGGGGAATCTGGCAGAGCTGCTCGTGCATCTCGCAGTTATCCGGCGAGAGGACCACCAGGGCATCACTGCGCGCCACAACCTGTTCAATCTCGAAGCAGCGTTCTATTTGATATTTCTCGCACCAGGCATCGGTGGTCAGCCCCCCAATCGGGCTGTCGATCATGGCGTAGGCACAGGAGACCTCCATTGCGCCGCCGCTCGCCTTTTTGATCATTTTGGGATAGTTGTTGGCGTGCCATTCGTCCAGATAGTAGTCGACAAAACCTATTTTCACAGAACACATCTCCTTATGTCAAGTCCAGTTCTTTGTGGGCAGCGGCGGAATCGTAAATGCCTTGCATGATGCGGGCCGTGATGATGGCGGTGTCGATGCCGGAGGGGCCCTCCTTGCCGGTCTCCAGGCAGTCCAGGAAGCCCGATATCTCCGTCTCAAAGGCGTTGCGCTGCGGGAACTCGGGAACATAGCTGGCCAGGGCGCCGTGCTCGGCGGTGTACACCGTGAAGTCGCCGCCGTAGTTCAGGCGTATGCCGCCCTTGTCCCCCATGAAATCGATGAACATCTCGTCCTCGCCGATGTTCTGCGCCCAGGCGCCGTTCAGGGTGAGAACGGGACCGCTGGTGCGAATCAGCGCCGTGACCGAGTCCTCCACATCGTAGGTGCCGCCGGGTACCGGAGGGCCTGCCCACATACTCTTGTAGGCATAGCCGTCGATATCGCGGCCCAGCCGGCTGAAGACCTCACCCGACACCGTCAGCGGGGCGGGGTCACCGCAGCAATACATGACGAGGTCGAGGAAGTGCACGCCCCAGTCGATGAGCACGCCGCCCCCGGACACGGCCTTGGTGGTGAAAGCGCCGCCCAGGCCAGGGATGGCGCGGTGGCTGCGGAAGCTGATGTACACATGGAACACCTCGCCCAGCCGGCCGCCCCGGATGTAATCGCGAATCTTGTTGACGCTGTCGTTGAAGCGGTTCACCACGCCAATGTTCAGGATGAGGCCGCTCTCCGCCTTGGCCCGCTGCATCTCCAGCGCCTCGGCGTAGGTGGGGGCGGCGGGCTTTTCACACAGCGCGTGCTTGCCCGCGCGCAGGGCCTGGGACGCGATGGTGCCGTGCAGGTTGTTGGGCACACACACCGAGACGGCATCCACCTGCGGGTCGTTCAGCACGATGCTGTAATCCGCCACGGCGCGGCCACTGCCATAGGCGTCCGCCGCCGCCTGCGCCCGCTCGGGAAGAATGTCGCAAAAATACGCGATTTCCGCGCGTTTGTCCGCCTTATAGGCCGGGATGTGGGCTCCGGTGGCAATGCTGCCACAGCCAATAACGCCAATTTTGAAAGTTTTCATTCGTTGGCACACCTCGATTCAATCTTCGCTAATCTCAGCTGTAGTAAAACGCGTAACGTTCCATGGCGGTCATCAGGGCCTCCACATTTTCCATCGGGGTGCCGGGGTACAGGCCAAAAACCATGGTCAGCCCGCCCTCGCGGCTCCCCAGTTTTTCCACCGCCTCGCGCACCAGGGCGTCCACCTGGGCCGGGGTGCCATGGGGCGTCACCTGCTGCCGGTCTATGTCGAGGTCGATGCAAACCTTTCCCTTGTACCGGGCGGCAATCCAGTCAATGCCGTTCACCAGGTCCTGCAGGTTCAGTATATCCACGCCACCCTCCACCAGCTCGTCTGAAAGGGTTCGGATATCCCCGTCGGAGTGCATGTGGATCAGCACCCCTGCTTTGCGCGCGGGCTCCATCAGCCGGCGGTAGCTGGGCGCAATATACTGCCGGAACAGCTCCGGGCTGATCATCGGCCCCTGCTGCATCCCCAGGTCCTCGGCGTAGGTCATCACGTCGGGCCGCATGGCCAGCTGCCGCTCCACAATGCCCATGTTGAAGCGCTCCACGCCGGCGATCACCCTCTCCAGCCGGGGGTCCTCGTCGGACATGGCGTACAGCAGGTTCGAATAGCCCATCAGGTCACAGAGCTGCAAAAAAGTGTGGCCATGGCGCAGCCCAAGAATCACCGGCCTGTTCGCCGCGCGCAGGGCCTGTACCCGCCGCTGTTCCGCTTGCCAGTCCATCGGGCCAATGCCCATGCACACCGCGGGGTCGGGGAAGACATACTCCTCAAGGTCTTCCAGCGGGTGCGTTACCACCGTACCAATAAGGCCGTCTATGGCAGTCTTCCACACACAGCCGAAATCGTCAGTGAACGGGGCCCGGCTGTCCGCGATGGGCTCATATATCGGCGCGTAGGGCAAGGCCGGCGCCCAGAAATTCGGAAACAGAAAGGGATGCCGCTCCATCTGTTCGCACAGCCAGTCCTGGGGATAGCTGTGCCAGCAGGCCGGGCTCACCGCAAACACCACCGGGATATAGTCCGGCCTTTGGAAACGGACGGCGCGCAGGTAGTTATCGCGGGCGTTCACAGCCGGTGTGGCACCCCTTTGGGTATCCTCAGCCGGGGCCATGCGCTGCCCCCTCGCCCTCGCCATAGCCCCGCAGGATATCGCAGAGCTGGGAGATCACCTGCCGCACCCGCCACAGCTCGCTTTCCCGGCTGCTTTTGCGCCAGGCCGCCGTATAGTCTCGCAGCCAATGGCCCAGCATCCCGGCCAAAACCTCCGGCGGGTAAACCAGCCGGACATCCTGCCCGTACTCATGCCGCTTGAAGGCCAGGGCAGCCGCTTGCATCAGGGCTACCGCCCGGGCCGCCAGCACCAGCTCGCCGCGCAGGGTGTTGTCCACCCCGCCCTGCCACAGCTGCCGGGCGATGGCCTCGGATTTTTCCACCGCATCCGCCAGTGCCCCGGCGTCAGCCGCCATCATTTTTTCCTTCACGCCATCGTATAAGCACAGGCCAAACACATGGTACTCAAGACCCAGCACCTTGTAATCCCTGAAGAACCAGATGCTCTCAGCGATTATCAGGTCCTGGCGGGACAGCTCCCGCAGGGCCGTGGTGATACCCGCCGCCTTGCGGCCAAAGCAGGCCATATCCAGTGCCGCATCCAATGCTGTGTCCTGCCGGTCATCTCCGGGGTTCCAGGCCATGGCGGCCCCATAGGCAATGCCCGGGCGGGCCAAGGCGGGCATGTTCACATGACTTGCGTCTCCCCAGTCGGTGTTCAGCAGGCCTACTGCGCCATGCTGCCGGCCCAGCTGCGCCAGCTCCCGGATATTGGCGAAGCTCATGTCATAGGCATTGACGAACCGCGAGAAGCCGGACACCGAGGGGCAGACATACTGGGTGATGCCCTTGTCGCTGAACAGCCGCACCCGCTCTTCTCCGGCGTCATAATAGTAGTGCCAGTTCAGGCAGAGGACGTCCTTGTTCAGCAGTGGGATGGCGTCCGGGTGGCGCTGCACAATATCGCCCCAGATCATCACCTGGCGGCCCTGGGCCTGCAGGGTTTCCGCAATCTGGTTCACAAAGCCGCAGTACAGCGAGGCATAGCCCTGTTCCTCCAGGGCATCGCTGCTCTTGCCCTTGCCCAAGTCAAAGGTCTCGTCGCAGCAGATATTCACCTTTTTGCTGGAGAAAAGCGGCAAAAACTCATCCAGAATACGCCGCACCAGCCGGATGCTCCCGGGGTCGGACACGTTCAGGATGTGGTACCGCATGCGGTGGTACCAGCTGAAGGGCTCGCCTGTGCCCTCCGGCATCTCCGACAGGTGCCGCCACTTTGGGCTGCGAAGCAGGTCGTACAGGTGCCCGAAGGTGGCGATGCAGGGCACCAGCTCTATCCCCCGCTCGGCGCAGTACCGGTCCAGCCGCATTATCTCCTCCGGCTCCAGCACATCGCCCTGGGTGGTGATGCTGTCAAACACCGGCAGCCGCACGCTGTTTTCCACATAAAGCTGCAACTGGTTGATCTTCAGCAGGGCCAGCCAGTCCACCAGCTCGAACAGATGTTCCAGCCTGGGCACCCGCCCCCGGGAGATATCCAGCATATAACCGCGGTTCTCAAAGGCCGGCGCGTCCTCTATCTCCACAAAGGGCAGCTCTGCCCCGAAAGCATACACCAGCTGCGCGAGGGTAGCTGCCCCATACCGGGCACCCGCATCATCGGCGTAGCCTATGCAGGCACCGTCCTCCCCCACGCGCAGGGTGTAACCGCCAGGGGCGCCGACTGTGTCCCGGCGCTCGAAGGCCACACCGAATCCGGTTTTCTTCACGCCCAGGCCGCAAACCCGCGCACCAGGGCAGGCGCGCTCGGCCAGCGCGTCCCGCACCATCTGTGCCGCCCGCTTTTCCGCGGCGCCGGCAGCCGGCGGCAGGGCCACCAAAACGTCCCAGCCGGGCCGGTAAAACCCCTCCCCTTCAGTGATGCGCCTGGGCAGCGGCACCAGTATATCACAGACCTTCATGCGTCCCTCCGTCTTATTCTACGTATAGATGCCGCGGCGTCCGGTACAATTTTCATATTGGGCGCCGCGGCACTGCTATTCTGTTTTAACCGTGCTATCTAAAACTGCTGTCAGGAGATATTTGCGAAGTAGGCATCCACGGCCTCCTGGTAGATGGACGCATAGTCCTCAAGGCCAATCTTACCCAGGTCCGCCAGATAGTTGTCCCACTCGGCGTCGATGTTGGCCTGGCCGGTGATCCAGGCCACACGCTTGTCCGCCGCCAGTTTCAGCAGGTCGGCCGAGATAACGGAAAGCCGCTCGTTCTGCTCCGGTGTACGCCACACCGAGGGGAAGGGCTCGTCGGTAATATAGGGGGATACCCGCTTGTCCGCCTCGGTCTTGATGACCTGGTTGGAGTTCTGCTCCATCGGGAAATCAGGCATGATGCAATAGGGCATGGCGGACACGCAGTACTTGTTGCGCACCTCCGATTCGGTCATCCCCTCCGGGAATGGCTTGTAGCGGTACACGCCGTCGTCGCCCTTTTCAGTCCACTCACCCAGCTCGCCGTTGGTCACCTGGTAGGACATCTCGGGATCGAACAGGCCGTCCAGCCAGCGCAGCAGGATCTCGGGGTTTTCGGCTGCGGTGGAGATGGCAAACATGTTGCGGAAGATGGAGGGGTCGCCCTGGCCCCACATGCGGGTGCCGTCCGGGCCGGCCAGCGGTGCCAGGGAGATGTATTCATCCACGTAGCGCTGCTCGCCCACCACGTTCACCCCGGTGAAATCGATGAACACGCCATAGACCGAATCGTCTCCGCTTTGGCCCCTGGTCTGATAGTTGATGCTGTCCTGGGTGAAGGCCTCGGGATCGATCAAGCCCTCGGCGTACAGCTTGTTCAGCCACTTCACGCCCTCTTTGTAGCCTTCCTCGGCCGGGGCGAACAACACCTCGCCGTCCCGCAGCATCAGTTGGTTGCTCTGGCCTGCCAGCACGCCCCAGGCGCCAAACATGTTGCCATAGATATTGTTTGCGCCGGTATCGTAGAACGAGAAGGGAATCTCATCGCCGGCATCGCCGTTGCCGTTGGCGTCCTGCTCTTTGAAGGCGCGCAGCACGTTCTCGAAATCCTCCAGGGTCTCGGGCATCTCCAGGTCCAGGTTGTCCAGCCATTTCTGGTTGATGTGCATAATCCAGCCGCAGTCCGGCTGCTTGGCCATGATGGGCAAACCGTACACATGGCCGTTGGGGGTGGTCATGGTGCCCCAGGCGTTGGGGAAGTTGTCGAAGGCATACTTGATGTTGGGGGCATACTGCTCAATCATCCCATCCAGCGCCACCCACACGTCGTCCGCGTAGGTCAGGATATCGGCATCGCCCAGGCACCAGGTGCCCACTCCGTCAAAATATTCGCCGGTGGTGTACATCAGGTTTTTCTTTTCCACCGTGGTATCGTAGTCGTAAAACTCCCACTCGATGTTCACGTTTGTCAGCTCGGCATATTTTTCGTAGAAAGGCATGGTGTTGGGGTCGCCGTCGTTACACACCAGTATTTTATAGGTGACCGGTTCCTTCACAATAGGGAAGCCCTCTACGTACATGTTGCCAACCATCTCGCGGCCGTCGTCGCCCGTGGTGACCGGCACAGACGCCGGCTCGCTGCCGGCCGGGGTGGACGCAGGCTCCGGTGTGCCGCCGCAGGCCGCAAGCAGCCCCGCGCACAGAACAACAGCCATTGCAAGTGCAGCCCATTTTCTCAGCTTCATTCCTATACCTCCATTGGATAATCAGTTGATGATCAATTTATCTTTGGGTGCTGTTCTGCAGCACAGCACCCTCAATAACAACTCAGCCCTTCAGGGAACCAATCATGACGCCCTTGATGAAATATTTTTGCAAGAAGGGATAGATGACAAGCAGCGGCAGGCTGGAAATGATAATCAGCGCATACTTGATCTGCTCGGCCAGATACTGACGATGCTGCACCAGATCCACGTCAGCCTGTATCATGTTGGCCGGAATCTGGTTTTGGGTCAGAATACCGCGCATCACCAGTTGCAGGGGAAACCTGACCCGGTCGGTGATATACAGCATGGCGTTATAGTAAGAGTTCCAATGGCCCACACCGTAGTACAGAACCAATATCACGATGATGGCCTTGGACAGCGGCAGCACCACCGAAACGAAAAACCGGGGGATGGAACAGCCGTCTATCTCGGCGGCCTCCCGCAGCTCATCCGGAATGGTGGACTGGAAAAAGGTGCGGGCAATGATCATGTTGAACACGCTCATGGCACCTGGCAGCACCATAGCCCAGGTGGTGTTCAGCAGGTGCAGGTTCCGTACCACCATGAAGGTGGGGATCATGCCGCCTGAGACAAACATGGTGATGAGAAAAAAGGTGGTAAAAATCCCCTTGCCCTTCAAATCCCTGCGGGACATGGCATAGGCACAGGGCAGCGTCACCACCAGGTTGATGGCCGTGCCCAGCACAGTGTATTTCAGCGAATTGAGAAAGCCGCCGACGATGTGCTCGTCGCCCAGCACCTTGGTATAGGCCTCGATGGAGAAGTTTTTGGGCCACAGCCACACCTCGCCGTTGGCCACCAGCATCGGGTCGCTGAGAGAGGCTATGACAACGAAATACAGCGGGTAGGCCACCGCCAGCAGCACCAGGGTAAGCAGCAAAAGGGTCACAAGGTCGAATATCCGGTCGCCCCGGCTGGGGCGGATATGGCTTTTCATGGCTGCCTCCCCTCTACCACAGCGAGCTCTTGGTGGTTTTCTTGGACACCGCGTTCATCACCAGCAGCAAAACCAGGTTGATGACCGAGTTGAACAACCCCACCGCCGCGGCGTAGCTGTACCGTTGGGATTCTATGCCGGCCTTGTACACATAGGTGGAGATGATCTCCGAGGTGGAGATGTTGCTGCCCGTTTGCAGCAGGAAGGCCTTTTCAAAGCCCACACTCATCAGGCTGCCCGCGTTCAATATCAACAGAATCATGGCCGTTGGCAGAATGCTGGGGATGTCGATGTGCCAGATGCGCTGCAACTTGCTGGCGCCGTCCACCACGGCGGCCTCGTGCAGCTCCGGGCTGACGCCGGACAGCGCCGCCAGATAGATGATTGCGTTCCAGCCGGTGTTCTGCCAGACGCCCGACACCACATAAATGGTGCGGAACCAGCCTGGCTCGCCCATAAAATTGATGGACTGGCCACCAAACATCGTGATGAGGTTGTTCACAAGGCCGGAGCTGGGCGCCAGGAAGATGCGGATCATGCCGCAGATAACCACCATCGAAATAAAGTAGGGGGCATAGGTCACGGTCTGCACTACCCGGCGGTAGCGTTTGCCGGGCATCTGGTTCAGCAGCAGCGCCAGAATGATGGGCACCGGGAAGCTGAAAACAAGGGTGAACAGGCTGAGCAGCAGGGTGTTGCGGAAGGTCTCACCGAAGAAGTAGGAGTTGATGAACACCTTGAAATGCTCCAGCCCCACCCAAGGGCTGCCGGTGATGCCAAATTTGGGCGAATAGTCCCGGAAGGCGATCTGTACACCGTAAAGCGGCACGTAGTGGAAGATGATGAGGTACAGCACCGCCGGCAATAAAAACAGGTACAGCCAATAATGCCCCTTCATGTAGCTCCAAAACCGTTTGGGGTTCAGGCCGGGGCCTGTCCGGTGCTTTTTGCCGCCGCTTGGGGCAGCCGCCTGTGCCGCTTTCATGCTTTTCCTCCTTCGCACTCTCTATTTTCATTCAGTCGCGGGGCGTTCAGCGCTTGGATACCCGCATGCGCCCCGGTGTTTCTCTACAATTTCCAGGGCGGGGGCGGCGGCTCGATGCCCTCCTGCCGGCGCTGCCGCCAAACCTCGCCCATGTCCATCAGCTTGCGGGTTTGCCGCAGGGTGTGGCCCTCGGTGATCATCGTGATGCCCAGGTTCTCCAGCTCCTGGAAGAAGTCATCCAGCATTTTGGGGCGGTCCGGTGTCTCCACCGGCAGGGTGTAGAGCTCCCAGTACCGCACACTGGCCCACAGAGTGCGCACCCGTTTCCAGATGGTATCGTCATCGGCCAGCACCAGTGCCTCGTCCATCAGCTTGCGGGCCTCCGCCATCACCTCCGCCGTCAGGTAAGTGGGGCGGGCGGGGTCGTAGATGCCAAAGTGAATGTCGGGGTTTTGGGCCAGCGTGTCCTGCAGCAGCCGGTGATAGCGCAGCACAGGCACCGCCGCGCCCTTGTAGTAGCCGTTGATGAACTCTGCCACCAGCCGGGTGGTATCCTGGGTGGGGTCCCACATCAGGCGCACCAGTACCCAGGCGCGCATGGCGGCAAACTCGGTGCCGCCGTGCCAGCTGGGCGCGCCCTCCTCATAGACGCCCTTCACATTGTTCTCGATGAAGTAGCGGAGGTTGTCGGCAAACACATGGAAATTCGGGTAGGGCATCAGGTAGTGGGAATAGTTCACAGCATAGTTCCAAATGTACAGCCGGTCACACACAGCGGCCCAAGCCTGCAAATCCTGCTGGAAGGTGGTGCCATAGGTTTTTTGCGGGAAGGAGGCTATGTGATTGCATTCGCGCAGCGGGTGGGCAAAGCAGCACTCGATGCTGCACAGCATGACACAGACATTGTGCCTTGGCCGCAGTTTTTTGGGCGCACGGCGGGTGTATTGGTAAGCCAGGGTGCTGATGACCACGTCCGGGTAGCGCTGCTCCACCTGCTCGGCCACGGCGTTCACAAAATGGATCAAGCTGCCCGCGTGGCTGCCCTCGGCGTCATCCAACGCTTTGCAGGCAGGGCATTCGCAGGGGTTGTACCAGTCGTTCTGCGAAACCGACACCACCGATACCTGTGGATTTTTCTCGATCCAGTCCAGCACCCATTCCACCGTCAGGCGCAGCACGTCGGGGTTGGTGAGGCACAGTTGGGTGCGTTCGCGGATACGCTGGCCGTCCACCATGGAAAAGTATTCAGGGTGGCTGTCGAAGTGGCGGTCCACCGGCACAATCATATCAAAGCTGTGCACAAAGGGGTCCATCACGATCTTGCCGCCCCGGGTGGCGTCCAGCCGGGTGAAGTTCCCGGTGTGCTTGTTCCGCACCGACCAGTTGGCATCCTCGCTCTCGTTGAACCAGGTCTCGCGGTACTCAAGGGCAGGCACTTGCCGCAGGTCCAGCGGCCCGGCCTCCAGCCGGCTGCGCTGGGGGATGTGGCTGGCGTCGGCGGCAAACCAGCGGCAGCCGAGGGTCTCCAAAAAGCTGTACACGCCGTACAGGACGCCTCTGGGCTGGCCGCCTGCGATGCAGATGTGGCGGCCCACAGTGCGCACCACATAGCCCTCCTTGCCCAGCTCGTCGTCAGCGGCCAGGTAGCGGCTGTCGCCCACTAAAATGCCCTGGGCGGGTGGGGTTTCACCCTGCAGCAGCGCAAAGCGCGCGCCGGACATCTGTGACAAAAACGAGACCAGCTCGTTCGCGGCATGCAAAGTGGTCACTGCGGCATCCGGCGCGGTCCACACCGGGTACAGCGCGGCGCCCTGGTCGGCAATCAGCAATTTCATAGCGTTTTCCCTCCGCTCATCCTATCGCATTTGGGTGTGGCTTCCGGCATCAGTCCCGGCGCATGTTGTAGAATATCTGGTCCTGATAGCGTCCCATTACGTCTTCGTTGTGGGCGTCCCCCTGGGGAACATTGGCCGAAAGAAACACCGGCGGCGTCACGCCCTGCTCCAGCAGCAATTCCACACAGCGGGCCACCGCAGCATTCAGCATAACGGCTCCAACGGCGGTGGAGGTAGGCGCCACCGGCTGGGGCAACCCCTCCAGCTGCAAGGCAGCGTCCCCGTAGTGGCCGCAGTTGTCCAGCACCAGCTGGCTCACCTGGTGCAGGTTTTTTCCGCCCGGGTGGCGGGAGGGAACAGCCCCGGCGGTGCGCAGGTTGGTCAGGGCCACCACGGTGGCCCCGGCCTCTCGTGCCGCCAGCGCCACATCCACCGTCACGGTGTTCCGGCCCGACACACTGTGGATGATTACCACGTCGCCGGTTTTGATTGGATAGCCGGCCACGATGTCCCGGCCATAGTCCGGCAGGCGCTCCATGGCCGAGGTGAGGGTGGGCGGGTCAACATCCAGGCACAGGCCGGGCGCGCGTATGCAGTTCACAGTGACGAGTCCGCCACTGCGGTAGAACAGCTCTTGTGCCAGCAGGCCGGCGTGGTTACAGCCAAAAGTGAAGATGGCCCCTTTATCGGTGATGGCCCGGGCCAACAGCTGGGCCAACTGCTCCAAGCCATCGGCCTGCGTGTTCCGCACTTCCTCCAGAATTCCCGTAACCGCGTCGAAATACGCCGCAAGCGCACCCTTCATAACGTTTCCTCCGTCTCCAGCGCCGCCAGGTCGGCCTTGTCCGGCAGCATCACACGAATATTTTCCGCCTCAAACACCGGCAGGTACTCCGGCGGGGGCGCGCGGTCGGTCACCAGGATGTCCACCTGGTCCCAGCCGCACAGCATCTCGACACCGGTCATAGTAAACTTGGAATGGTCTGCCACGATAACGCGCTTGGCAGCACTGCTGAGCATGGCCTTGCGCACCGGGGTATTTTGCGAGTGGTAGACCCGAATCCCTGTCCTGACGCTGAATCCCCGCGCCGTGATGAAGGCGTAGTCGGCCCGGAACCCGGCCAGCGCCTGCACCGCCAGGCTGCCCACGAAGGAATCGGTGGCGGCCTCATAGTCACCGCCGGTGGCAACCACGTTCACCTGGCTGCCCAGCTTCAGGACGTGGACGATATCCACCGAGTTGGTGACCACCGTAAAGGCCTTGTCGGTGGCTTCCACCATGGCGCTGGCCAGGGCCAGGTTGGTGCTGCTGGTGTCCAGAAAAACGGTGTCGCTGCTTTTCAAAAGCCCCATGCACACCTTGGCTATCAGGCGTTTTTCGTCGCTCATGCGGTGGTTCATAATGGCGGCGCGGTTGTCGCCGGAGTAGGCATGCCGCCTTTCCTCAGGGCTGTATTGGATACTGAGGGCCACGCCCCGCAGGCGGATCAGCTGCCCAAGCGCATCCAGCGCGTCCAAGTCACTGCGGATGGTGGCCTGGGTAACCCCCAGGATGGCGCACAGGTCCTCCACCATCATGTAGCCGCGCTGGTTCACCAGCCCCACAATGGACTTGCGTCGCTTTTGGTGCCCGTTTTCGCTGCGCATTAGTAACCCAGCCCCTCATACCGCTCTCTGGCACGCACGTTTTGCTCCACCCCGCCCGGGATGTTCAGGCTGCGCAGAATGGTGGGCTCCACGCCTCGCTCCAGCAGCTTTTCCACGGCGCACAGCACGATGGGCCATGCGATGTAGGCGGCCCCCAGGCCAGAGGCCGGCCACAGCTTCTCGCCCAGGCCCGCCACCTCAAAAACGGCATCGCCGTAAGGGGCGTGGTTGTCAAACAGGAGGTCGGCGTAGTCCGCCAATTTCTTGTCCCCACCCTCGGGCGTGATGGCCTCGGCGGTGGCCTTGGAGGAGATGACGATGAGCTTCAGCCCTTTCGCCTTGGCGGTGTGGGCAATGGCTGTGGCCGAAAACCCAAAGCCGGAGTTGGAGTTCAGCAGCAGCACGTCCCCGGCGCCCAGTCCGTTCATATCGAACAGGTAATCGGTGTACTCCATCTCAAAGCGGCGCATGCGCGCAAGGCGCGCTTCACCGGTCAGGCCATCCCGGCATTTTGGGCGCACTCCGGTGTCGGGGTGAATCAGGCCGGGGTCCGGCAGGGCCATGTCCAGCCGCCGCACGAAGGCCGGCCCGCCTGCGCGGCCCAATAACTCCCCGCCAATCAGGTGGCCGCGGTCATGTATGATAAAGGTTTTCGAGGCAGCCACAGCCTCGGCAACCATTTCCGCCGCCTGGTGGATTTTATCTATTTCCTGGTCTCGAATCTCCTGCATCAGCTTTTCACAATGGTCAAAAAAACCGGATTCAATCATCTGATAAACACCCTTTCGGTTTGGTTAAACGCGCTTGAAACGAGAATCGGGCCGGCACCTCAAATGTTATCTGGCGCAGGCAGTCTGTAGGGGGCAAACCCCCGCTCCAGATGGGTCAATATCGCCGTCTTATCATAGCCCATGTGGTAGCCTGCGTACACAGCGCCCCCCACCACCGGCTCGTACAACGGATACCTGACTTCCAGCTCCGGGACGGCCACACGCGCCCGCTCCCGGAAACGCTCGAAGAAGGCAAAGCTGCCCTGCCAATCCTTCCAGATGCTGCCACAAA
>JAJDIZ010000056.1 GCA_030266915.1 Ruminococcaceae bacterium OttesenSCG-928-D13
GCAAAAAGCCTGTTATCGCGCAAATACACGGCCATTGCCTGGGCGGCGGCTGTGACCTTGCCATGGTGGCCGATTTCACCGTTGCCGGCGAGAGCACCATGATTGGCGAGCCCGAGATCCAGTTCAACTCCGGCCCTCCCTTTGGCATCATGCCCTATGTGCTGGGTATGAAAAAGACCAAGGCCCTGCTTCTCACCGGAGACCGTGTCACCGCAACCGAGGCGGAGCGCATCGGCCTCATCACCAGTGTGGTGCCCGACGACGCCCTGGAAAAAGAGGTGATGGACCTGGCCAAAAAGCTGGTGAAAATCCCGGTGCCGGCCATGCGCCTGAACAAGGAGGCCATCAACCGCACTTACGAGGCCGCCGGCTTTACCTCCACCATCCATTACGGCGAAGGTATTTTCTCCACCATCCTGATGAGCGAGACCCCTGAGGCCGCCCGTTTCTTCGAGGTGGCCAACGCAGAAGGCCTGGCTGCCGCTTTTAAATGGCGCGACGCCTATTTTGCTGAGCAGGACGAAGAGTAGCGGGAGGCCGCCATGGAATATGAAAAGCTGCTGTACAGCGTAAACGACGGGCTGTGCACCATCCGCCTGAACCAGCCGGACAAGCTGAATGCTCTTTCACTGCAAAGCTGGCGGGAGCTGGCCGCCGCTTTCACCGCGGCCCAGGCCGACAACGCGGTGTGCGCCGTGCTGCTGTGCGCCGAGGGCAAGGCTTTCAGCTCCGGCTTCGATATGGACGATTCCCTGCACATGAACAACGCCACCCAGTGGGAGCAGTGGCAATTTGTGCAGGAGGAGCGGGATTGCGCCAAACGCATTTGGGAGATTCGCAAGCCGATACTGGCGGCGGTGCAGGGCTTCTGCCTGGGCAGTGGGTTCGAGCTGTCCCTGTTGGCCGACCTGGTCATCGCGGCGGACGACGCCAGATTTGGCGAGACGGAGCTGCGGTTTTCCACCATTCCCCAGCCCACCCTGATGTACCTGATTGGCGCCAGGCGTGCCAAGGAATTCTTTATGCTGGCCGACCGCATGAACGCCGAGGACGCCCTGCGGGTGGGCATCGTGAACCGGGTGGTGCCCCTTGGGGAACTGGAGAAGGAATCTGTTCACACCGCCATGCGCCTGGCCCGCATGCCCACCGAGACCATGCAGCTGACCAAGCGCCTGGCCAACCGCATCATGGACGCCCAGGGCTTTGGCCTTTTCACCGACTGGGACTTCGACCTTCTGCACATCACACGCAACATGCCCACGGCTGTGAGCACCGAGTTTGAGCACATCAGCAAAGAGCAGGGCATGAAGGCCGCCCTGGCATGGATGAACGAGCGCTTCAAATAACCAAACCCACCTGTGGGGAGCCGGCGCGCCGGCTCCCCATTGCTGTAAAGGAGGATTCCGCCGTGGAGCGATACCGTGAGGCAGACATCATCACCCAATGTTCTATGGACGCGCTGGACGCCATACAGGGCCGTGCCAGCATCCGCAAATATTCCGCCCGGCCGGTGGCAGACACCCTGGTGTCCACCATCCTGAACGCCGGCTTCTGTGCGCCCTCATCCATGAACGTCCGCCCCTGGGAGTTCATCGTGGTGCTGGAAGCGCAAAACCGCAAGGCCATCAGCGACGCCTCCACCTACGCCAAGATGCTGGAGCACGCCCCGGTGGTCATCGCCGTGTGCGGCGACAGCCAAAAGCAGCCTATCCCGGAGTTTTTGCTGGAGGACTGCGCCGCCGCGGCCCAGAACATGCTGCTGTGCGCCCATGCCCTGGGCCTTGGGGCGGTGTGGTGCGGCCTGCGGGGCGAGGTGGGCTTTCCTGCGGACTTGCGTGTTCTTCTGCGCCTGCCCGACCACATAAAGCCCGTCCTGCTGCTGGGCGTTGGCTACCCGGAAAAGCCCCGCAGCCGCCCTGCCCGTTTTGAACCGCGGCAAGTGCACATGGAGGTGTTTTGATGGAAACAAGGAGAATGCACCACATCGGCATTGTGCTGCCTTCGGCGCAGCAGGCCCACGCCCTGATGGAGATGTACGGCCTGGAGCCGGGTCGTGAGGGCCAAACGGAATATGGCGGTGCCATCCTGTTTACCAAAGCGCGGGCAGGCGAATGCCCCCTGGAGTTCATCATCCCAAGCGGCGGCAAGCTGGCCGAGTTCAACGGCGGTAAGGGCGGCCTCCACCATATCTGCTTTGAGGTGCCAAACCTCGCTGCCGCCAGCGACGAGCTGCGGGCCCAAGGGGCAGAGCTTCTGGAGAAGGAGGGTGTTTACGGCGGTCCCCATGCCAAGTGTAACTTCGTGAGGCCACGCTCCTCCCATGGCATTTTGGTGGAGCTGATGGAGATATCCCCCGATTTTCCGGAATAGGTGCCGGCGTAATAAGGACGCTGGCGCCCAAGGCTTTCACCGCCCACAACAGTGTGCTGCATAGCAAACTGTTGTGGGCGGTGAAACGATCTGTTTTGGGCCATATATATGCTCTGAAAGGGGTTCTGTGCTATACTAAACACCAGAATGAACCCCAGAAACAGGCCGCCCGGGAGGTATGGCATGGACCTTATTTTATATGGTGGAAAAATTGTGACCATGGACCCCGCCCAGCCTTATGCTCAGGCCCTGGCCATCCAGGACGGCGTCATTCGGGCCGTGGGCCGAAATGAGGATATCCTGCCGCTGGCCAGGGCCGGCACCCGGCAGATAAACCTTGGCGGGCGGCTGCTGCTGCCCGGATTTTGTGACAGCCACATGCACCTGCTCAGCTACGGATACGGGCTGGAAAAGGCGGCGCTGGGAGACGCCCGAAGCCTGGACGATCTGATAAGGATTGGATGCGACTTTTTGGCCCGGAATCCGGACGCCGCCTGGATACAGGGCCGGGGTTTTAACAATGATGACTGGGCGGACAAGCGCCTTCCCACCCGGCATGACCTTGACCGCATCTCCACCGAAATTCCCATCAGTTTTACCCGTATTTGCAGCCATACGGTGGTGGTCAACTCAAAGGCGCTGCAGCTTATGGGGGCTGGGCGCGGCATGCCACAGCCCGAGGGTGGAAGCATTGAATTCGACGAAAACGGCGAGCCAAACGGCATCTTCCGTGACACGGCCCAGAATCTGGTGTATGCGGCGGTGCCCCATCCCACCCTGCGAGACGTGCGGCGCATGCTGGTGAATGCCGGCCGCGACGCGCTGCGGTGCGGCCTTACCTCGGTGCATACGGATGACTACGAGGCCCTGACCGAACGGGAGTATCCCCTGCTGCTGGACGCATACTTTGGCCTGGCTCGGGAGGGAAAGCTGCCCGTGCGGGTATATGAGCAGTGCCGCCTGCACCGCATGGACCTGCTGCAAGACTTCCTGGCCGCCGGCCACACCACTGGCCAGGGAGACAGTTTGTTTAAAATCGGCCCGTTTAAGCTGCTGTGCGACGGCGGGCTAGGCGCCCGCACGGCCCTGCTGTCACGCCCCTATGCCGACAGCCCTGAAACCCTGGGCCACGCAGTGTACACTCAGGACGAGCTGGACAGCCTGGTGGCGACCGCCCACAACGCGGGCATGCCATCGGCGCTGCACACCATAGGCGACGGCAGTCTGGATATGTGCCTGGATGCCATCGGCCGTGCTGCCGAACGCAATCCCAGGCCGGAACTGCGCCACAGCGTCATCCACTGTCAGGTCACCCGGCCCGACCAGCTGCGGCGCCTGCGGGATATGGGGCTTATCGCCCACATCCAGCCCATATTTATTGACTATGACCACCGCTTTGTGTCCGCCCGGCTGGGCGCTGAGCGGGAGCAGGACAGCTACAACTGGCGTACCATGGCCGACCTGGGCATCCACTACGCCTGTGGGTCGGACAGCCCGGTGGAGAGCTTTGACGTACTGCGCGGCATCGCCTGCGCCGTCACCCGCATGGGGCAGGACGGCCAGCCCCCGGGAGGCTGGCTGCCGCAGCAGGCCCTCACGGTGGAGCAGGCGGTTTACGGCTACACCATGGGCGGGGCCTACGCCGCCTGCGAGGAGCGGATAAAAGGCAGCCTCACAGCGGGCAAGCTGGCCGATATGGTGGTGCTGGACCGGGATATTTTCACCACCCCGCCAGGGGAAATCAAGGACGCGCAGGTGGATATGACGGTGATGGGCGGTGCCCTGGTGTGGCAGCGAACCGATATGTAGTATGCAAACGAAAAACCGGGAGGAACTCAGTGAGTTCCTCCCGGTTTTTTACTTTACACATTGGGTCAGGCAGACTAGCTCTCCTGCCACAGCTTCAGGTATTCGGCTGATTTTGCCGCATCGGCCTCCACGGATTTGCCGGTGCCCAGAACCGGAGTGAGCGGGCTGTAGGTGGGAATCAGCCGGTTGTTGAACACCGCGCTGAGCTGCACCTGGTCCACCGCGTACTGGGCGGCCTTACGCAGGTTCACATCGGCAAACTTGCCCTTGAAATTGAAGGCGCAGTAGTTGAAGGCATTGCTGTCGATTTCTTTCATCGAGAGGAAGCTCTCCTGCTGCACAACTTCTATTTTGGAGGTGGGGATGTTATAGAGCGCATGAAGCTCGCCGGCACGCAGGGCCGAGAGGGCATTCTCGCTGTCCTTGATGAACTTCACATCCACCGTTTTGATGGTCGGGCTGAACTCGCTTTCGGTGGGCATGTAGGCGGGGTTGCGCTCAAACACCACTTCGTAATCTGTTTTCTTCACCGGGATGTAAGGCCCGCTGCACACCATGGTGTTGTTGTAGCCGTCGCCCTCGGTAAACCAGGACTGCTCGCCGTACAGCACGTCGGTTTTCACGTCGTAGGCGGCGGGGTCTGCCAGGAAGTCGGCGTTGATCAGCTCGATCTGCTTTTTGCTCACAATGCCGCCCGAGGAGTGGGCAAAGGAGTTGAGGATCTGCGGGTAGGCGTAGGAGGTGGACATGCGCACCACCTGGTAGGTGCCGCCGGCGTTGTCAACCTCGGCAGTCACATCGGTGAGGGCGGCAATGTCGCTGGACGCGCCGGCCTGCAGCACATCAAGCATGCTTTTGCCGTCGCCTGTTTTCACGGCGCCAAGCGCCTCAAGGTCGGTGACGATCTCGGCGGAATCCACCGCCTCAAAGCTGGCGTAGTTCTTGTGGTCGGGCACACAATCCTTGTCCATCATGCGCTGGATGGAGTAGACCACGTCCTCGGCGCTGACAAGCTCGCCTGTGTCCACCGCAGTGCCGTTCTCAACCTTGCTGAAGTTCACGTCATCGCGCAGCAGAAAGTAGAAGTCGCAGCCGTTGTCGGCCACGCCATAGGCGCGGGTGAGGGTGCTGTCGATGGTCAGTTCGTCGCGGTCGGTCAGGTTGATCAGGCGGATGTAGCTGTTGGAGATGGGGGTGAAGGTGGAGCTGTCATCCGAGCGGACCGGGTCCATCGGGGTCAGGTCATAATACAGCTGGCTGATGGTGTAGGGCAGGGTGTCGTTGTTGGCGGCATCCTTGAAGCGCACCGTCTCCCAGATCATCGAACGGGACTTGGATACGTGCATGCCAGCGTCTTCCAGCAGGTCGGAGTTGTAGGTCAGGGTTTTCATGGAGACGTAGATGGGCAGCACATAGGCCATCTCCTCCACCATGTAATCCTCGATCTCATTGTAGGTGGGCATGTACTCGTCGGCTGTCTGGGTCGAGGCCTTTTCGATCAGCTCGTCCAGCTTCGGGTCGTTGATGCCATAGAGGTTGAAATCCCCGTTGGAGTGGAAAACCGGGCGCACGGCGTAGTCGGGCGCGCCGGTGGTGGTGACCCAGTAGGCCACAGCCAGGTCAAAGTTGCCTGCGTCCACCTGGGCGCGCCAGCTGGCATAGTCGGGCTGCAGGCTGACAACGGGGTTAAAGCCGGCTTTCGTCAGCTGGTCACGCACCACGTTGGCGTAGGGCTCGTCTCCGTCGCCCGCGTTTACCAGAATGACAACCTCGGGCGCCTCGCCTGTGGGCGCTGCGTCACCGCCGTCTGCCGTGCTGCCGCTGGGCGCCGTGCCGCCGCCGGATGACGACGGCCTTGTGTTGCAGCCCGCGAGTGCCATTAAAACCATGAATAGAGCCAGAACCAGTGCGAACTTCCGTTTCATAAACGCTTCCTCCTCTTGTGTGATCCAAATGTATTCGTAATGGGAACTCCCCATCCGGCAACAAAATCAGGTGAAAAGCTCGCGGCGGCGCACACAGGCTATCATGTGCCCACCCCCGGCATCCTCCAATTCCACGTCGGCTGCGGTGCACTGGGGCGTGGCATACTCGCAGCGCGGCGCAAAGCGGCAGCCGGGCTTCGGGTTGATGGGCGAGGTGATCTCCCCTTTGAGGATGATGCGCTCCCGCCGCTCGTCCAAATCCACCGACGGTATGGCCGAAAGCAGCGCCCTTGTGTATGGGTGGCCCGGGTTTTGGAAGAGTGTGTCCTTGTCGGCGTACTCCACAATCTGCCCCAGGTACATCACCCCCACTGCGTCGGAGATATGGCGCACCACCGAAAGGTCGTGGGAGATGAACACAAAGGTCAGCTCCAGCTGCTTTTGCAGGTCCATCATCAGGTTCAGTATCTGGGCCTGCACGCTCACATCCAGGGCGCTCACCGGCTCGTCGCACACCACAAAACGGGGCTCGGCGGCCAAGGTGCGGGCAATCACCACCCGCTGGCGGCGGCCGCCGTCAAACTCGTGGGGATAGGCATTGAAGTTCCTGCGGGAAAGCCCCACCAGCTCCATCAGCTCCTCGATGCGGTTGCGGCGTTCGGCCTCGGTCAGCTTGGGCTGGAATACCTTCAGCGGTTCCTCGATGCTTTGGGCGATGGTCAGGCGGGGGTTCAGGCTGGCATAGGGGTCTTGGAAAATAATCTGCATGTGCTGCCGAATCTGGCGCATCTCCTCCTTGGAAAAGGAGGTTATGTCCATGCCGTCGAAGAACACCCGCCCGGCGGTGGGCTCCTGCAGACGCAGGATGGCCCGGCCCAGCGTGGATTTTCCGCAGCCGCTCTCCCCGACAATTCCCAGCGTTTTGCCGGCGTCGATGGTAAAGGAAACATTATCCACCGCGTGCAGCGCACCGCTGGCAACCCGGAAATATTTGCTCAGGTTCCGTACTTCGAGCAATACGCTCATGTAATTCCCCTCTCTCGAACGCATGTTATGGAATGGGAACAGGGCCTACACCAAATAGCATTTTGCGGTGTGTCCCTCGCCCCGCGTGCCGGGTTTCTCCCGCTCGCAAATTTCCATTTTATACTTGCATCGGGGAGAAAAACAGCACCCCTTTGGCAGATCCGCCGGGTTGGGCGGCAGGCCCTCTATGGGGGTCAGGCGTTCGCAGGGGCCTGTCATCTTGGGAATAGAGTCAAACAAGCCCTTTGTGTAGGGGTGCAGGGTGTTGCGGAACACCTCGTCTACGCTGCCAAACTCCACAATTTCGCCGGCATACATGATGGCAACCTTGTCGCAGGTTTCGGCCACAACGCCCAAATCATGGGTGATGAGCAGAAGGGAGGTGCCGCTCTCGCTCTGCAATGTCCGGATCAGCTCCAGCACCTGGGCCTGGATGGTCACGTCCAAAGCGGTGGTGGGCTCGTCCGCAATCAACAGCTCGGGCTGGCACAACAGCGCCATGGTGATGACAACCCGCTGTTTCATGCCGCCGGAGAACTGGTGGGGGTAGTCGTCATACCGATCCCGCTTGACACCCACAACCTCCAGCGCCTCGATAACCTTCTGCTTGGCCTCAGCCTTGCTCACCTTCTGGTGGGTGCGCACCACTTCGCTCAGCTGTTCCCCAATGGTCACCACCGGGTTCAGGGCGGTCATTGGGTCCTGAAAAATCATCGAGATGCCGTTTCCGCGGATTTCCTCGTTCCGCTTGTCGGTGTTCAGCATCATGTCCTCGCCCTTGAAGAGGATTTCCCCATCGGTGATAAGGCCCGGTGGGTCGGGCACCAGCTGCATGATGGACAGGCAGGTAGTGGTTTTGCCTGCGCCGGTTTCACCCACAAGGCCCAGGCTCTCGCCGCCGTACATGGTCAGGTCGATGCCGTTTACCGCGTGGACGATTTCTTCCTCGGTCTCGTAGTTGACCCACAGGCCTTTAATTTCCAAAACAGGCTGCATTCCCATAACCATCCTTCTATTTCAGTTTCGGGTCCAGCGCATCGCGCAGGCCGTCGCCCAGGAAGTTGAACGCCAGCACCAGCACAATGATGAACAGGCCTGGGTAAATGGCGAGGTATGGGTGTGTTTCGAGGTAGGGGCTGCCCACCTTCAAAATGTTGCCCCACTCGGGGATGTGCGGCTCCACCCCAAGGCCGAGGTAGCTGAGGCTGCTGGTGGACAGTACCGCGATGCCGATGCTGACCGAGGCGCGCACAATGATTTGCGCCAGCGAGTTCGGGATGATGTGCAGGATGAGAATTTGCCACTCGTGCCGCCCACAGGAGCGCGCCGCCTCCACAAACTCGGAGTTGGACACCGTCATCACCTGGGCACGCATGGTGCGGGCGTAAATAGGTATGTTGCTGATGCTGAGCGCCAGGATAAGGTTGACGGTGTTGGCGCCAAAGGCCGCCACAATGGCGATGGTGAGCAGGGTGGAGGGGATGGCGTATACCACGTCCAAAATACGCATGATGCCGTTGTCCAGCCGCTCGCTGTAATAGCCTGCCATGGCGCCAAGCAGTCCGCCAACCACGATGGGAACCGCCGTGGAGACAAGGCCGATGGCCAGCGATATCTGCGCGCCGTACACGATGCGGGTGAACACGCACAGGCCGGTGTTGTCGGTGCCGAACGGGTAGGCGAGGCTGGGCGGGTGCAGCAGGTTGTCATAGTCGATGCTGATGGCATACTCGTAGTCGAAGGTCATGCCGCAGGTGATGGCCAGCACGATGAGTATTGTGATGATGAAAAAGCCCATCACAGCCATGTAGTTGCGGTAGATGCGGCGCACAATGTCCACCCATTCGATGCTGCGGGCGCTGCCCTCATTTTTGATGCGCATCAGGATAACCAGCCCCAAAATGGCCGCAAACAGGTTGCCCAACAGCGCAGAGGCGATAAGGATGATGGCAAGGGGTTTCAGCTTCCGGTACTGCTCGGGCGTCTGGGCGCGCTCGATAAGCGGCAGCGCCACAACATACAGCACCACCGAAGCCAGCAGAAGGCCAATGCCCACCATAAAGAACCTGGCCACATACTCCTTGAACAGATTCAGCAGGGTGATGAGAAGCACCAGCAGGTTGCCCAGTATGGCATAGCTGCACAGGTTGTATTCCAGCGACCGTTTTTCCTTGACGATGGAGAAGCCGGCAATGGCGGCAAACACGTTGCCGCATAGCGCCGAGGCCACCATGAGCCAGCCCAGGCGGCGGCAGAAGATCGGGATGCCTCCGCCCGCGGCAATGCTGTGGCGGGCGGCCTGGTACACCGCAAGGCAGAGCACCGCCATGCCAAGGTAAAGCAGCGCAATCACAAACATGCCGCCAAACACAAAGCCGTTCTCGCCGGCAAAACATCCGCCCAGCACCAACAGGCCGATACAGGCGCTGGCGCCCCACCCAATGCCGATGGCGGTAAGCTCGGGATACCGTTTCAGGCGGCGGGTTTTCGTTTTCTTTTGCAGAATGGCCTGTCGCGTCATGGCCGTCTCCTCCCTTCCAATGTCCTAATACCCCTTGATTTTCGCCTTGATCCTCGGGTCGAGGAAGGCGTACAAAAGGTCTACCAGCAGGTTGACAAGGCTGACGGCAATGGCAACATACACCACCCCGGCCAGCACCACCGGGATATCGGGCACAAACTGGCGGTCCACCAGCAGGTTGCCGAGGCCGTTGATGTTGAACACCTTCTCCACCACGGTGGCACCGCTCATCATGGAGCCGAACTGGATGCCGATGATGGTGACAATCGGGATCATCGCGTTGCCCAGGGCATGCCGCATAATCACCTTGCGGCGGCTCAGCCCCTTTGCCTTGGCGGTGACGATATAGTCTTGCCCCAGCACCTCGAGCATGGACGAGCGGGTGGTGCGGGCCACGCTGGCCATCATGCCGGTGCCCAGCACAATAACAGGCATCACATAGCTGCGCCAGTCACCCTGTATGAAGGAGACCGGAAACCAGCCCAGCTTGATGGAGCAGTTGTAAATCAGGATGAGCCCCATCCAGAAGGACGGCATGGAAAGGCCGATGAGCGCCAGCAGCATGACCACATAGTCGAGTATGGAATAGGGCTTGAGGGCGCTGAGCATTCCCGTTGGCACGGCGATGGCCACCGCCAGCAGCAGCGAGGCGAAGGTCAGCTCCATTGTGATGGGCAGCCGGTTCACGATCATGGTGATGACGTCTTCGCTGCCCAGGAAGCTTTTACCGGGGTTCAGCGTAACAATTCCCTTGAACGATTCCACCAGCTGCACAATATAGGGCTGGTCCAGCCCATAGGCCTTGTGGAACTGCTCCACCTGCTCGGCTGTGGCCAGCTGGCCCAGAATGTTGTAGGCCGGGTCCATCGGGGAGAAGTGCAGGATGGTGAACACCAGGAAGGTGACGCCAAAGACCACGAAGACAACCAAAAGCAGCCGGCCAAAGGTGTAGCGCACAAAGGCGTTGGTCATAAGGGCGGCAAAAAGCACAGCGGGCAGGCCCAGCGTGCAGTACAGCAGCATGCCGGCGGTTGTGTCCAGCAGCTCCAGCACGCTTTGCGTGAAGCTGAAGGGTTTCAGCAGCGGAAAGGCACGCGCCAGCTTCAGCTTTGCCTCTTCGTCCAGCCGGGCCTGCAAAACGCGTGTCACCTCGCCGTCAAGGCCGGCCTCGCTCCGTTTAAAATAGCTAAGCTTTTTCTGGATGTTCCCGGTTACCTCGGCCCGCAGCGCGTCCACGTCTATGGACGCCTTCATCTCCCGCAGGCGGCGGTTGTACTCGTTGCCGCCGCGCCGCGCAAGATGGAACAGCACAGCGGGAATGAAGAAGAGAACGCCAAAAAGCAGCAGAAATATGCGTGTGCTTGTATTTTCGTAAGCACCGCTAAAACTTTTTCGAATGCTGGCCCTCATTTGATCGCTCCCTCACACTTGAATGAACATAGGTTTGTTGTTACAATGGGACAATACCGCTTGGTCCGCCCGAGCCCTTGCCGGCCGGATGCTCCTTCCCACTCTCAGTATAAGAGCTCTTTGGGGAAGATGCTAACAACACGTTATTTCAGGCTGTGAAACAAATTGCTTACTTATGAGAAGACTGCTTTCGCTGCCCAAATTGCTTGCAGGAGTTGACACAATTGCAGTACCCCTACCTGAAATACTTCATCATTACAGCAGAACACATGAGCATCTCCAAGGCGGCCGAGGCCATCCACATCTCCCAGCAGGGGCTCAGCTCCTACATCCGGCGGCTGGAAAGCTATTACCAGGTGGAGCTTTTCACCCGCAAACCGGAGCTGGTGCTCACCCCCGCAGGCAAAACGCTGCTTGAAAAGGCGGTGATTATTGACCAGGCCTTTGAAGAGCTGGAGCGGGAGCTGCTGGACAATCGCGGCAAGGAGCAAGAGGTAAACGTTGCCATCATCACGCCCGCCTTGCGCTATGTGCGGGAGAGCAAGCTGCTGGTGCAATACCGGGACTATTATCCCGACACGCTTGTTCAGATGGAAGACCTCACGGACGAGGAGATTCTCAAAAAAGTGGTCGACTACAGTGTGGATATCGGCATCACCAATGAGCTGATTGAAGACAAGCGGGTGGAATACCACAAGCTGTTCACGCAGAGGTTTGTGCTGGCCATCAGCGACAAAGCGCTCCGCAAGTATATCCCCGACTATCCCCACTGCATTGAGGAGTTCAAACACGGCGTATTCCTGAAAGACTTTTTGCCGGTGCCCTACTATGGCTACCCTGACAGTTACGCCATCAGCCGCATTTTAAAAACCTTCTGCGAACAGCAGGGCATCACCTTCGCCACCCAGATGAAGAACCCCAGCCCCAAGTCGAGCGTGCAGCTGGTGGCGCTGGGCCACGGCTTCGCCATTCTTGTGAAGGACCGGCTGAACGTGTTCCGCAAGGAGGCTAAAAACCTGGGGCTCTCGTTCCACACCTTTCCCATTTTGGAGCCGGTTCTCGATGTGCCCTACTATCTGGTGCGGCGGGCCGATTATACTTACCTGCCCCACATTCAAAAGCTGATGGAGCTTATTCAATCCGCCCTGAAATAGTGTTCTTGGTTTTTTGCGACAGGTTCAGGCGTTTGTCCCCACGGACGGCGCCTGTTTTTTGTACACGACGCCACCCTTCATCACAAACCGGCAGTTCAAAAGGGCGTTTGCATTTTCCATGGCGTCCTTGTCAAAGGCGCATATATCGGCCAGGTAGCCGGCTTTCACCTCGCCAAGGCGGGTTTCCATGCCCAGCAAAGCGGCGTTGTTGTGGGTGGCCGCTGTCAGCATCTGCCGGGGAGTGAAGCCATAGCGGGCCAACTGCACAAACTCCTCAGCTTGCCTGCCATGGAAGTTATAGGGGGTGCCGGCGTCGGTGCCAAAGGCAAAACGCACGCCGCGCTTCAGCCCCTCCCGCACACTCCACTCCTGCCATTCGCACATCGCCTTCGCCTTTTCTATCATCCAGGCAACCAGCCCGTTTTCCGGGCCTTCAGTGAGGATGCGGTGGTTGGCCAGAAGGGTCGGTGTGTGGTAAACCCCTTTTTCGCAGAACAGGTCCACAGCCTCGTCATCCATCATGGTGGCGTGCTCCACCGAGGTTACCCCGGCCCGGGCCGCGGCCTTTAGCCCTGCGGTGCCGTGGGCGTGCACGGCGGTGTGCACCCCGTACAGCTTTGCCACTTCCACAAGGGCGGCCAGTTCGTCGTCGGCCATATACTGGGTGTCCACAATAGGCCCCTTATAAATGACACCCCCCGTCACCATTGCCTTGAGGAAGTCGGCCCCGTGCTTCAGGTTGAGGCGCGCAGCCTGGCGCACAGCCATCGGCCCGTCGGCCGGCATGGCCGCCTGAACGTGGCTCTCCATGTAGGGGCTGTAATGCCGGTCGGCATGGCCGCCGGTGGTGGTGATGCAGCGTCCGCAGGAGACCACCCGAGGCGCCTCAATATCGCCGCGGACCTCCGCGTCCCGAATGCTGTGGTTAATGTACTCCTCGGCGCCGCAATCCCGCACAGTGGTGAAGCCGGCCATCAGGTCGCTCCTGGCGTTTTTCATGGCGCGCAGGGTCAGCTCTCCCGGCAGCACATAGGCGCCCTCGCCCTGGGGCTCGTCCCCCCGTGAGGTGAGGTGCACATGGCCATCGATAAGCCCTGGCATCACAAAACTGTCGGAAAGATCAATGCATTCGTACCCCGCAGGTACATCAGTGCCCGGTTGCACTGCGGTGATGGTGTCCCCATCCACCAAAACCATCATTCCAGTGCGCACAGCGTCATCGAAGGGCGTAAACAACTTTCCACAGAGCAGTGCATATTTCAAGGCGGCACATTCCTTTCGGCAAGTGATGGGTTTTACTCAAGTTTCAATATAGCATGCGAGCTGACGCTGCACAAACAACACAAATATGCAGTTCCCACAAGAGTTTGTTTTATGCACGCGGTGGCTTCCGCCGCATAAATAGGCGGCACCCGCCCCTGTAATTGACAACCCGGAGCCCGGGGTGTATCATGGTGAAACAAGAAGGAGTGTTCCCATGCTACTGTTTATTCATCTTAACCGGGACGATGATATGTAGCACTTGCCGCCTATTTGATTGATGATGGCTATGCCATTCTCACGTAGGTGCAAGTGCTTGTAGCGTTGTGCCTGTGTGGTGAGTGACATAGCATTTTTATTTTGCTATATCTGTTTTAACACCATGCCGGCAACCGGCATGGTGTTTTTTTGAAAGGTTGTGATGAAATGCGGCATAGGGATGATGCCGGGATGGATGTCCTTCACTGGCTAATATCAAAATAGTAAAAGTGGAGGTATGTCGATTATGGAAAGTATCAGCGCAAATTTATCTTCTTCGCACGTCGATGTGGAACAACTTCGGCATCACATCGGGCAAGTTGTTGAAATACATGGGATCATCCACAAAATCCGGGAAATGTCAGGTTTTGCGTTTGTCATCCTGAGAATGAAAAATACACTGTTACAATGTGTTTATTTGCCGGATTGCTCGAGGTTTGAACTGTCGGCGCTTCAGGAGAATGCAAGCGTCATCTTCACAGGCCAAGTGGTTGATGACAAGCGCAGCCGAACAGGTCTTGAGATCCGCTTGATTTCATTCAAGCTTCTTTCCAGGCCGCTTGGGGAACCACCGGTTGTTATCAACAATAAGGAAGTTGCAGCATCGCTGGAAACACTGCTTGATTACCGTCCGATAACGCTCAGGAATACAAAAGAACGCGCCATTTTTCAAATACAGGCAGGACTTTGCCGTGGCTTTCGCAGGTTTTTTGACGCAAATGGCTTTACTGAAATTCACTCACCCAAAATCGTATTCAGCGGTGCGGAAGGTGGGGCAAACATTTTCAAGCTTGATTACTTTGGGAAAGATGCCTACCTTACGCAAAGTCCGCAATTCTATAAACAGATGATGGTGGGCGTTTATGAGCGTGTGTATGAGATAGCTCCGGTGTTCAGGGCTGAAAAGCATGATACCTCTCGTCACATTAATGAATATACCAGCGTTGACCTTGAAATGGGTTTTCTCGACAGCTTTTATGACATTATGCGTCTTGAAACTGGGATGCTGGCTGAAACACTGGAATTTATCAAAAAGCACTATGC
>JAJDIZ010000057.1 GCA_030266915.1 Ruminococcaceae bacterium OttesenSCG-928-D13
AATTGCTCAGGTGCTTATTATGATTCGGCACGGGCCGTGCGCGAATCACGGGCAACCATCTGAGCTTAGCGTACCGCATTTTTTTACAAATTTTAGTGATAAATGTCACGCACCACAAGTTTTTGTTTTGCTATACTTATTTCAGGCTGGGGGAGAGGGGTGCTGCGAGATGACCAACATGGCGGTGGCCATCATCTATTTTGCCATCATGATTGTGACGGCGGTGTTTTTCCTGATTACCTACACAGGGGGAAACAGAAAACGCCCCGTGGCCAGGGCATTTTTGTTTATTGCGGTGATGATGCTTTGCTGGGTGGTTTGCGAAATACTCTATCACCTGACGCAAAATGCCATGATTGCCCGGGTGCTCTACGACCTCAAAATCCCGTTTGTGACCCTCGCAGCCACGTCCACCGTTCCCTTTGTGCTCTATTTTTATGGCCTGGACCGATACCTGAGCAAGACCGCCTACATCCTGCTGTATCTCATTCCGGCAATCACCACGCTGTTCGCCCTCACAAGCCCCTTCCACACCCTGCTGCGCCAGGAGCTGGTCATCAATACCAGCCCGGTTTTGCACACCGACCACAATGTGCGGGGCGTATGGTTCTGGGTACATACCATCCAGGTATATCTAACGGTGACGGCGGTGCTGATACTAACTATCCGCCAGCATTACAAATTGCCGCGCAGCAAACGCGCCGCGTCGAACTTCCTGCTGTTTGGCATGACCCTGACATTGGTGCTCAGCATCGTCGCCGTTTCGAACATCCTGACGATTCCCTATGACATCACGCTGATTGGCATGTGCATTGCGCTGATTTTCTTCTACATTGGAACGGCCATCAGCGAGCGGGCCGGGTTCCTGTCTCTGGCACGGGACGAGGTGTTCAACAACATGAACGAAATGGTGTTTGTTTTGCATGCAGACGACACCATCGCCGAGATGAACAAAGCGGCAAAGCGCTGGGTTGAGAAGATGAAAATTGCAACGCAGGAAAGCTTTGGCGAGATTCTTGACAGCCTGCGGGCGGCCGGCGCCGAAATTCGGCCGGCACCAAAGGAAGACGATGGGATGGATATCCATCTTCCCATACCGCAGGGCGAAGTAACCATTGTGAACTACAAAGAAAACATCATTAAAGATGATGATATCGTCAAAGGGAAGTTCTACCTTTGCAGCGATGTTACAAAGAGCAGGGCCATTTTTTCCCAGCTAACCGAGCATGCCGAAATTGACCCGCTGACCGGCCTGCAAAACCGCCGCGGGTTCGAAATGGCCACAGCGGCCTTGGATACGCCGCCCAACCTGCCCCTGGCCGTCATATTTGGCGATTTGAATGGCCTGAAAACAATTAACGACACCCTGGGGCACAAACTGGGAGACCAATTGATTGTAACCGCCTCCGCGCTGCTGAGAAATGCGTGCCCGCCCAGCGGCAGGCTGTTCCGCATTGGCGGTGACGAGTTTGTGATGCTGATTCCCAATTTAACAGAGCAATTGGCAAAGGAACGCACACGGGAAATATACAGCCTGTTTGAAAGCAGCCGAAACCTGTCCTTGCAGCCATCAATCGCTTTGGGCTATGCGGTAAAAGAGCATCCGGACCAGTCTCTGCAGGCTTTGATTGAGGAGGCGGACAGCCGGATGTATGAAAACAAACAAGATATGTATGAAAGCACGAGCCGAAAGGATGGTAACCATGAAAAAGCTCTATCGTTTTAATCAGTCCGATGAAAAATTGATTGAAAAAATTCTGGATGATGACGTTGTGATGATTAATCACATCATCCTGAACCAGGGAGAGACACTTCCCCAGCATGATTCCAACTCCAATGTGTATTTGATGGTGGTGCGGGGAACACTTACCTTGCGGCTGGGAGAGGACCCATCAAAGTGCTGTGAGAATGGCAATATTATCAATGTTCCCGGAAAAGTCAAAATGAACATCTCGAATGAGGCGCCGGAGCAGGTGGAGTTTTTTGTCATCAAGGCCCCCAGCCCACGGCTCTACAAATAGAAAGAAGTGAAAGGAGCACGCTATGACCGTGAAGGTGGATCGCGACACATGCATTGGATGTGGTTTGTGCGCTGGTATTTGTCCCGAAGTATTCGAGATGGATGAGGACAACATTGCCAAGGTGATTGCCCAGCCCGGCGCCGGCAACGAGGAAAGCGCACGGGAAGCCGCGGATAGCTGCCCCGTGGGCGCCATTGCGGTGGAATAGCCCGGCCGGGTGTGCCGGAAGAATTCCAGCATGCCATATCAAATACACGAATAGAAATGCCGCCCACACAGCTGTGTGGGCGGCATTTGTGCCTGATTGTTTCAATCAGCTATTTCTCTCGAGCGGCCCGGTGTAAGCACTGATGCCGCCAATGTTTTTCGCATTGGTGTAGCCCATGCTTTTCAGCGCATTCACCGCGTGGCCGCTGCGCGCCCCGCTGAGGCAAAGAACAAAAAGCGGGGTGGCTTTGTCACTGGCAAGTTTGGCCACCTTTTCGATCTGATTCACCTCAATGTTCCTGCTGCCGGGCACATGACCGCCTCGGTACTCATTCTCCGTGCGCACATCGAGCAAAACCGCGCCATCTGTGGCCCTGAACTCCTCTACCCCTTTATTGATATCCATCCGGTTAAGAAATCCAAACATACTTTTCACATCCCATCTGTAAATGCAGCCGCGCCAGCGCCTGCCCTTTTGCTTTTCACCATCATAGCACAGCCGCCGGGAAATGATTGTGACCCGGTCACTGAGCGAGGCGAGGCAGAAGCTTATCATAGGGATAACACAGCAAGCGACAGAAGGGTGTGCTTAAAATGGCAGATGTGATCATCATAGGCGGCGGGCCGGCTGGCATTTCGGCGGCGCTGTATACCGTAAGGGCCGGGCTTGAAACGCTGGTGATTGGGCGTGACGGCGGAGCACTGGAAAAGGCCGAGAAAATAGAAAACTACTATGGCCTGGCCGAACCGATGAACGGCAGGCAGCTGGTTGAGCAAGGCCTGCGACAGGCCAAAGGCCTTGGTGTGCAGCTGGTTACGGACGAGGTTACCGGAATCGGATACGACGGAGCACGCTATCGGGTGAAAACGAAAACGGGTGAGCACCAAGCGCCCATTGTTGTTATGGCCACCGGCTCCCCGCGAAAGAAGCCCACCATAAAGGGGCTGACAGACTACGAGGGCAGAGGCGTGAGCTATTGCGCCACCTGTGACGCCTTCTTCTATCGCGGAAAGGATGTGGCGGTGCTGGGCTGCTGCGACTATGCCCTCAGCGAGGCGCTGGAGCTTGCCCCCATCGCAAAATCCGTCACCATCCTCACCCATGGGGAGACGCCCATCCAGGGGATACCCGGGGACATCAAGGTTATCCGCACAAAAATTGCGGGCCTTAGTGGCTCGGATACGCTGGAGGGCGTCCTGTTTGAGGATGGCTCAAGGCTGGACGCCAGCGGTCTGTTTGTTGCCGCCGGGGTGGCCGGCAGCAGTGATCTGGCCAAAAAGCTGGGCGCGCAGACGGAGGGCACCCGCATCGTCACCGATGCCAGTATGGCCACCAGCATCCCCGGGCTTTTTGCTGCGGGCGACTGCACCGGCGGCATGCTGCAAATTGCCAAAGCGGTGTACGAGGGCGCAAAGGCCGGCACCGAAGCCGTGAAGTACCACCGCAGTGTGATCAGGTCACCGAATTAGGTGTTCGAAATTCGGTATGATAAAGGCATAAACAAATAAGGAGATGAGTATAATGTCCGCCATGAAAATTACACAGGAAAACTTTGAAAAAGAGGTTTTGCAATCCGACAAGCCGGTGCTGCTGGATTTTTGGGCGCCCTGGTGCGGCCCCTGCCGGATGGTTGGCCCGGTGATTGACGCCATTGCCGAGGAGGCCACCCACGCCAAGGTGGGCAAGGTGAATGTGGACGAACAGCAGGCACTGGCCCAAAAATTCGGCGTGATGAGCATTCCCACCATGATTGTCTTCAAGGATGGCAAGGTGGCCCAAACCACGGTGGGCGCGCAGCCCAAAGAGGCGATACTGGCCATGCTCGGCGCCTGACGAGCCGTACATTTAGAAAAAGTGATGGGGGCCACCCCATCACTTGCCTTTTGCCTGTGTCAGTTCCCTTAGGGCGGGCTTGTCGAGTATCTCCACCCCGCCGCGGTGCAGCCGGACAATGCCCTCGCCCTCAAAGTATTTCAGCATCCGCGAGACAACCTCCCGCGCGCTGCCGATGTACCGGGCGATTTGCTCATGGGTCAGGGTCAGGTTGTCCGCGCCGGTTTTGGCGGTTTCATCCAGCAAAAACACCGCCAGCCGCGCGTCGAAGCTCATGAACAAAATCTGCTCCATGGCCCACATCACGTCGGAAAAACGGTCCGCCGCCAGCCGCAGGGCGTAATTCTCCACATACAGGTTGTCACTTTGCAACTGGGCAAAGGTGGCGGAGCTGATCAGCAGGGCCTCGGTGTCCAGCTGGGCGTCGATGAACACATCAAAGGTGATGTTGCTCAGCAGGCAGGACGCCGACAGGATGCAGGCGTCGCCCTTGCCCAGGCGGAAAAGGGTTACCTCCTTGCCGCTTTCAGAAAGGATATAGGTGCGCAGCTCGCCGCTCTCCACCAGCAGCACCCCCACGCACTCGTTGGACGGGCTGTGGATATTTTCCCCCCGCTTGTATAAAACGGGTTTGGTGCCGGAGAGCAGCAGGTCGCTTTCGGCCTCGGTCAGCTTGTTCCAAAAGGGAAGCTGCGACAAAAACGATGTGATTCCGTTTGTGCTTTCTATGGGGTTCGCCTCATTTCATATAAAACTACGCTCAATAAATGGAGGGATCTTATTTTGGCCACAAAAAAAGCCGCCTATGTGGGGAAGGATTGCGTCGCCTGCGGCAACTGCGTCAAGTATTGCCGGCTTTCAGCCATCACCGTGCACAAAGGGCTGTACGCGGCCGTTGATTACAGCAAATGCGTGGGCTGCGGGAAATGCGCCGAAGCGTGCCCGGCCGGCGTTATCAAGTGTGAGGAAAGGGGGAGCATGCCTGCATGAAAAAACAATGGTATGAGTATTTGTGGATTTTTTCTGCCCTTTATCTGATACTCGGCTTTTTCAACATTTTGTTCGCATGGCTCGGGCTCATCTGCTTTATTGTGCCGCTGCTGATTTCCATATTCGGCGGAAGCAAGGCCTATTGCAACAAATACTGTGGCAGAGGGCAGCTTTTCGAATTGCTGGGCGGCAAGCTGGGACTGTCCCGAAACAAAACGCCGCCCAAATTCCTGCGCTCCAAATGGTTCCGGTATGGCTTTCTCGCGTTCTTTATGACCATGTTCCTTTTAATGATCTATAACACATACCTGGTGTTTGCGGGCGCAACATTGCGTGAGGCGGTCACCCTGCTGTGGGTGTTCAAATTGCCCTGGCACTGGGTGAACACCTCCTTCGTTGCGCCCGGGGTGGCCCAGTTTGCCTTTGGCTTTTACGGCGTGATGCTGACCTCCACGGTGCTGGGCCTGATCACCATGCTAGCCTTTAAGCCGCGCTCGTGGTGCGTATATTGCCCAATGGGAACCATGACCCAGGGCGTGTGTAAGATAAAGCACGGAAAGCCCTGAGGTGTGCCGCTTTTGTAACCCTACACACTTATGAGAAGCTGACATCCATAAGTGTGTAGGTGTTTTTGTCAAAGCCAATCAGCCCGGCGTCCCGCATCCGGTTCAGCTCCCTTGTCAGGGCGCTGCGGTCTGCCCCCAGAAAATCGGCCAGATCGACCCGGCCCAGTGGAGAAGTAACGATGGCTGTGCCTTGCTCCTGTGCCAATTGGGACAGATAGGTCAGAACCTTTTCCCGAAGGGAATGCTTTGTGGTTACTTCCAGCTTTTCAACCAACCTCAAATTCTTGCGGGCAATCATTTCGACCATGTTTTTAATCAAGGCATTGTGGAAACCACAGGCGCTGGGGCAAATGCTCATGATGCGCTCGAAGGGCAAAAACAAAACCTCGCTGATTTCCGCCGCCTGAACGGACACGGTGAGGGTGTAGCTGCCGCCGCACACAAAGGATTCGCCAAATACCGCTTTGGGGCCAAGGTCATTCAAAATGGCTTTGTTGCCGAAAATATCCTCTTTGATGACCTGTACGCGCCCAGCCAGCACAATGCCGATGGAACTGGTCACATTGCCGTTGAGGAAGATGAAATCACCTTTTTCATAGCGCTCCCTTTTGGCGCCCACACAGGCAAACAAGGCGTCAAACGACGAGGCCTCTATCCCTTTGAACAGGGGTATGCTTTGCAGCAGCTTTGTATCCACGCGCATCTCATCACCTCATCCCTAATATACTTGCTGCATGCTGCAAATGCAACTCATTACTCAAAGGAGGCTCTGCCCCGGCCCGCAATCCGGTATACCTCATTGCCTGAGCGGCGCGTTATCTGCACCAATCACCCTTTCTTATCATGGAGGATTTGCTATAATAAGACATTGGGGTGAGAAAATGTACATCGCAATTTGTGAAGACAACCCGGCAGACCGGGCGATACTGGCAGGCTTCTGCAGCCGGTATGCCCAAAGCCACAGCACCGCCGTGGATGCCATTCTGTTTGAGAACACTGCCGCGCTGCTTGCCGACGACCGGACCATGCGGATGGGCGCGGTTATTTTGGATATACAGATGAACGGGTTTGCCTATGGCGTGGAGGCCGCGCGCACCCTGCGGCAAAGCGGATACCAGGGTGGCCTGGTGTTTGTCACGGTCAGCACCGATTACTACGCCGAGGGCTTCGAGGTTGGCGCACTGCACTACCTGGTAAAGCCGGTCCGCTATGATGATTTTGAAGATGCGATGGACCGTGTGATGGAAAAGCAGGACCAGCTGGAGCAATACATCACCGTCACCTCTAACCGCAAGCAGGTAGATATACCCCTGCGGGGCATTCTGTACGCCATGGCAGAAGGGCACAAAACCATCCTGCACACAACGGCCGGCGCGGTGCCCGTCAACCTGCCGTTTACAGAGGTTGAGGCCCTGCTGTCCGATTCCCGGTTCCTCAAATGCTACCGCAGCTGCATCGTCAATATGGAGCAGGTGGAGCGGGTGGAGGAGGTCGACTTCCAGCTGAAAAACGGGGAAAAGGCCCCCATCACACAGCGGCGGGCCCCACAGATCAAAGCGCAGTATATGCACTATATGTTTGGCACAAAAAAGAACGGTGTGTAGCTTTTATGCCGTTTGAATGGCGCTGTTTGCCGCCGCGGGGAAGAGCAACACCTGTGCGCGGAACAGCCCGTCCTCACTGTCAAACTGCGCAAGACCGCCATATTTTTCCGCAATGGCCGTCACCGAGCGCAGGCCCAGCCCAACACCCGGCCGCTTGCTGGACAGGAAGTGCGCCCCCTGCCGGACCGCCGCCTGTGCGCTGTTCTCCACCTGGATCATCAGGCGGCCGTCGGCCATCTTTGCCTCGATATGGATATACCGCTCGCCCTGGGCCTGCCGCTCGCAGGCTTCCAGGGCGTTTTCCATCAGGTTGCCCAGCACGATGCCCATGTCGGAGTGGCTGATGCCCGGCTCCTGCGGAATGGAGAGGGCCGCCCGGGCGGCAATGCCCCGCTGGCCGGCCACAGACAGGCAGCGGCCAACAATGGCGTCGGCCACATAGTTTTTGCACAGCGGCTGGGCCACCCGCTCCGGCATTTCCCGGCGCACCTCGGCAATGTAGGCGCGGGCCTCGGCGTCGTGGTGGGCGTCCAGCATCTCAGCCAGGGTGAGCAGGTGGTGGCGCAGGTCGTGGCGCAGGATCTTCACCTCTTCGATGTGCGCGGTCAGCTCATCCATGCGGCCCGCCTGCAGGGAGAGGTTGTCGTTTAGGCTGCGCAGGTCTGCCTCCACCCGTGCTGTTTCCTGGGCGCGCCGCAGGGCGGAAACCAGCATATAGTAGGTAACCAGCGCGCAAATATCCACCACCAACACAACAGTGGGCCGAAGGAACCAGACGGCAAGCTCAAAGGCGAACACATTCCGCAGCAAAAAGGAAAGGGCGATGAACATCAGTGGCAGCAGGCAGAGCCTGAGCCATTTCACATTCTCCATGTCCCGGATATCCCGCCACAGCCGGCGGAGAATCCAGGCGAACAGCGGATACAGCACAACGAAAGCAATCAGTAGGGCGATGGTTTGCGCGTCCCCGCCGCCCTCGATGTCGGGCCCCCAATAGGTAGAGCGTGCGATGTCAAAGCAGAAAAAGGCGCAGTGGGCCAACAACAGCAGTATAAAAAAGAGCTTGCCGCGGTCCGCGTCCACAAACTTCAGGTACAGCACGGCCCCGCCGACAACCGCAAAGGCGGGATGGACGTAGAACAGAACCTGAAGAGGGGCCGGCAGCCCCCGAAGCTCGAACATGAAGAACAGGGTGGACAGGCAGGCATAGGCCAGGGTGAACACAAAGGTGCCCAGGTATATCTTCCGCCGGGACATTTTCAGGCTGTCGCTCACAACAAAAAAGGCCACAAAGGCAGTGCCGCCCAGGATGATGAAGTTGGTGAAAAAGAATTCCAGCAAAAGCAATGGTTCAGTCTGCATAATGGCCCTCCTGGCGAAAGCTTTTACGCCTACATTCTACCATTTATCTGTTTTTGTCTCAACTGCGCACAAATGGCGGTTTATCTGCACCAATGACACTGAAATAGCGGTGGCCCGGGGCGATTACTATATAGAGAGGGTTATTTTTCCAATAGCGGCAGGGAGCCGACGCCAGGCCGGGCGGCCTTGAAGAATGAGCACAACAGGGAGGTGAGCTCCGGTGATCATCCAGCATAACATCATGTCGCTCAATGCGCACCGGCAGCTGGGCATAAACAACACTGCGCTTGCCCAAAGGCTGGAGAAGCTGTCCAGCGGATACCGTGTGAACGTTGCGGCAGACGACGCGGCGGGCCTTGCCATATCTGAAAAGATGCGCAAGCAGATCACCGGGCTTAACCGCGCGGTGCTGAACGCCCAGGACGGCGTGAGCCTGGTGCAAACAGCCGAGGGCGCCCTGCAGGAGATACACGCCCAGCTGAACCGGCTGGAGGAAATGGCGGTGCAGGCGGCCAACGGCATATATGAAATAAGTGACCGGCAAAAGCTGCAGGCCGAAACCGACGCCCTGCTTTTGGAGTTTGACCGCATCAGCCAGGCCACCAACTTCAACGGCATCAAGCTGCTGGACGGCAGCCTGGCCCGCGGCAGCCGGATATTGGCGGACGGCACAAGCGGCACCGGCGGCGGCACCAAGCCGCCCTATGAATTCATGGAAGACCTGATGAACCGGCTGAATAAAGAGAGAACCTACACGGACAAAACCTACGGGGGAAAAGACTACTTGGCTGGCCTGAGCGCGGCGCAGGCCGTTTTCGAAGCTGTGGAAACTGTGCTGACCGAGCAGCAGATGATCGACAACAAGGGCGCATACACCGGTGTGCCTGGCGACTTGGACGGCTGCATTGAGCTGTTTAAGGATATCCAGATACCCAACGCTGTCAAGCAGATTTTGGAGATGTTCCCCTCCCTGCGGGAGGAGGCAACGCTGTACGCCACAATGGTTGACCCAGCCACGGGCGCCTATGGCCTGGCCAGCGCGCTGGCGGCCTGGAACGGGACCACGGGTGAATGGATACCCGACCGCTTGTTCGCGGGCATCAGCACGGATTCGATTGGCAACCCATACCCCCGCCCTGTGGCCCAGGCCGTGGCCCACGAGGTGATGCACGCGCTTGCTATGAATGTTCGGGCGTGCGACGGCGCGCACTTTTTTGTGGAGGGCGTGGCCGAGCTGGCAGCCGGGTTTATGTATGCCAACGACTATGACACCATCGGCGCGCTGAAGGCGGACAAGAAAACCGACGGTGTGGGCCCGCTGGCGGCCTATATGGCCTATAAATCGGCCCAGAAGTACGCGGTGGATACCTACGGCATGAGCGCGGACAACGTGGAGGTGAGTGCCAAGACGTTGGCCTTTGGGATGGACCGCATCTTCGCGGCCGTCAAGGATGAGAACGCCGGCGACTATGGCAGCGTATCCTCCATCGACGCGGCCATTACGAAATGCACCGGCATGGGGGGCGCCGCGGCCTTTGAAGCTGCCTTTGCAGGCGCCAACGGCGACCAGGTGAACAACGATTTGGAAAAATTCTGGAAAAAGTTCCGCACCGCCTGCGGCCCCGACGGCGCGGGATCCATCGCGGCGGGCAACCTGAGCTACTCCAATGAATATGTGATTGCCAACCAAGCCCTGAGCCAAAGCACCTACGACATCACCATCAATACTTCGGCCCTTGCTCCACTGGCGCGCGCCAGTGCGCTTTCGGGGGTGCAGCCACTGGGCGGGCAGATAGGGCCTCAGGCTGCCGAGCTTACGCCGCCCACCGGCGCAGCAACCTATACCACCAGCGGCAAAACCATCACGGTTACCGGCGATGGCGTGCTTGATCTCTCCAGCCTTGGGGACATAACAGGCTTTGAGATAAAGATGGAAAACCGCAGTGTGCACCTGACGCAGAGCGGAGCGCAGCTGAAAAACGTGGTGCTGCGCAGCACAAACAGCGACCTGTTTATTGAAGGCCTGGATATTTACAACAATAATATGCAGGTGCTGGGCATTAGCGGCGCCAACAACACCCTGAACCTGATGGGGAGTAATAAGCTGGTGGCGAATCGAGTAGGCATGTCCAGTCTTGACACACAAGCCACCATCACGGTGGAGGGCACAACCGCCCTTACCATTCAAAATGCCGCAGGCGCCGAAGGTTCCCTGACGGCTGCGAACACGGGTTTATATGGTGGCATTGGTGCCGCCATAGGTGCCCGCTACAACCAGGATGCCGGCACCATCGTTATAAACAGCGGCACGGTTACGACAATATCTGATGGTCGTGGCGCTGGTATCGGTGGTAGTTTTGGTGGCCGCTCAGGTACCATTACCATTAATGGCGGCACGGTATCGGCGACAAGCGAATATGGGCATGCGGCTATTGGTGGGCGGGATGGTGGAACCGTCACCATCAATGGTGGCAGCGTGACGGCGAACGCCGAAAATGGCGTAGCCATAGGTGGACGCGACAATGACATCGGAACCACCGTCACCATCAACGGCGGCACAGTGAATGCAACCAGCACTGGCAACGCAGGCATCAGCGGCGGTGGTGATAAGGGTGTTATCGTTATCAATGGTGGTGATGTGACGGCGACCGGCGCGGACATTGGCGCGGGCATCGGCGGCGGCGGCGAATTGATGGGCGGCGGCACCATTACCATCACCGGCGGCACCGTTGTTGCCACGGGCGGTGAAGATACCGCAGGCATTGGCGGCGGAAGGGCTGGCAATGGGGCGAAACTGACCATCACCGGTGGGATGGTAACGGCAAGCGGCGGCGCCCACAGTGTGGGTGGCGGAGCCGAAGGTGTTGACGATGACGAAGCCGGCGAAGCCGGCACCACCGAAATTTCCGGCGGCATCCTGATTGCGGACACCATTCAGGGCGGCGTGACCAAAAACGGTGAGCAGCGGTATAAGGTGAAAGTCTCGGGCGCTGCCCTGCCGGGCAACACCACCCTCACCTACAGCGTGGCCGGCGGCGCGCAGCAAACTTTTAAAACCGCCCCGAACGGCGCGCTGGAGCTATACCTGGCCGAGGGCGACAGCGGTGCGGAGATAAAGCTGGAATGCGGCGGCAAAACCTACAAGGGAATCCTGACGGTGAACACCGCTGGTACCGGCAGTGTAACCCTGCAGGAAGAGGACAAAACCGCCCCCACTCTGTCTGCCGGCAGCGGCACACGCACGGGCGAAGACACCGGCACAGTAACCTTTACCAGCAATGAAGCGGGCACCTACTACTACACAGTGCTGGAGGCGGGCGCACAGGCCCCCGCCACCATCGATACCTCCGGCCCGGGTACCGCCTGCAAGGCCAACGAGCAGACCACCATCAAGCTTTCCGGCCTGGGCGACGTGGCCGCCAAGGATGTGTGGGTGGTGGTGAAGGACGCGGCGGGCAATGTGAGCACCTCCGTTAAGGTGGCGCTGGCCAAATGCGAGGTTCGCGAGGTGACGGTGGAGATTCCCGGTGTCACCCTGCCGTCCACCAAGGACATCACCGTCACCATAGACGGCAAGGACCAAACGGTGAAAACAGATGGCGACGGCAAGCTGGTGGTTGAGCTGCCCGATGGCGAGCACACCATAGGGCTGAGCCACGAAGGCAAAGACTACACCGGCACCATCACGGTGGGTGATGGCAATGTCAAGGTGGAGCTGAAGGAAGTTGTTCCCGAGCCGCCCCGGAAGCCCGGCAAGGGGCTGGTGCTGCAAATTGGCGACACGGCGGATGATTTCAATAAGCTGACGGTGTACATCGAGGGCGCCAGCGCAGCCAGCCTCGGGCTGGCGGGCCTTTCGCTGGAAACCCAGGAGGCTGCTTCGGCGGCGCTCACCCGGATTCGGGGCGCCATCGAGCTGGTTAGCATCAACCGTGGCCAGCTGGGCGCCTACCAGAACCGGCTGGAGCACACCATTGCCAACCTGAGCAACACAGTGGAAAACATGACAGCCGCCGAAAGCCGCATTCGCGATGCGGACATGTCCAGTGAGATGATGGACTTCACCAAGTACAACGTGCTGGCCCAGGCGGCGCAGGCCATGCTGGCACAGGCCAACATGCAGCCCCAGCAGGTGATGCAGCTGCTGCGGTAGCAACAGTAACAGGCGCAAAACAGCCGAGAGTGGGCAGCCAAGCCCATCCTCGGCTGTTTTTACCAGGCTGCATCTTGTCAATAAAATGACTGATTCGAACCTGTCATCCACTGGGAAAATCCCTTCTGAGTAGGAGTTAGGATTAGTCTCATTACCCAACCGAGCAACCCAAGCTGCAGCACCAGCGCCAACGGCACCAAAATGCGAAACTTGAGGTGCCGGGTCTTATGCCGCGCCACGGCCATTCCCAAGGCCGCGCCGGGCGCGCCCAGCAGGAAGGTGCAAATCAATAGTGTCTTTTCGGAGATGCGCCGGGCGCCCTTTTGCGCCCGGCGTTTGTCGATGGCGTAAAGCGCGAAAACGACGATATTCCATGCTGCGATAAGCGCGGCTGCGGTCAGTATAGGGTTCATTGGCACAAACCCCGCCGGTGCTGCAAATGGATGCCGACGTAAGAGAAGCCAAGGTGCCCTATCCAGTCATTCATCCAAAGCACCTCCCTGTGCCTTTTTCTTCGTTCATTAGCGCATTTCCAAATGCAAAATGGGGAACGGCCGCCCCTGCTCGTCCAGCGCCGAGCGGCCCGCCATCTCAAAGCCCATGTGCGCGTAAAAGGCAGCACCCTGCCCGTTTTGCTCGTTCACATCCACCGCGTTAGCGCCAAGGGTGCCCGTGGCAAACCGCAACAGCTTCCCACCGATACCCTGCCCACGGGCGGCAGCGTCCACAAACAGCATTTCGATTTTTTTGCCCTGTACGCCGATGAAGCCCTGCAAGGCATTGTCATCATCGAAGAAGCCATATAGCTGATCGATGTGTTCAGCGCCCTGCCATACCTCCGGCCGCAGCGCCACAATGTCTGCCTCGGTAAGGAAGGTGTGCGTTGCCCGCACCGAAGACTCCCAGACCGCCTGAATGCGCTTCAGTATCGCATCATCCCGGCTTGATATTTCCCTGATTTCTACCATAGTTTTCATAACTCTCCTCACCCGTCAGCCCCGCCCACAGGCGCGAAGAATCTCCTGCGCGGTCTGCTTTGGGGTTTGCTCGCTGTTGTCCAGCCACAGGCCGATGCGCGGGGTGGTCTCCATGAAGTCCCGGTACAATGCTTCCACGGCAAAGCCGCTGTAACCGGTTTTGCCTCTGGATTGTTCCCGGCTGGCAATGGCCTCCGCATTAGGGCAAAGCACCACAGTTTTTGTTTCCTCCGGCGCCAGCAGCTGCAAAAAGGCCGGCAGCATTTCACCGTAATAGTTGTCCTGCACCACCACGTCAAACCCGGCGCGGTGGTATTCCCTTGCTGCGTTCGCGGTAAGGCTGTAGCGCAGCTTCAGCTGGCGCACTGCCTCGTCCGAAGGCTCCGCGCTCATCTCCTCCCGCCCGCTGACAATCATTTTGCGGAAGGTGTCTCCCCGCAGGTGCACGGCCTTGGGCAGCCCTTCGGCCACCAGTTGAGCCACCGTGCTTTTGCCGCTGGCCATCAGGCCGGTGATGACGATGATCACATGTCCACCTCCCGGATTTTCTCGAGGTCGCCGCTGCACAGGGTCTCCAGATTGGCAAAGATTTTTTCGGCGGGCCAGTCCCACCACTTGAGCTGCAATAAATACGCAATTAAATCATCATTAAATCTCTTTTTAATCACGCGGCAGGGATTGCCCCCGGCGATGTGGTAGGCCGGCACGTCCTTTGCTACCACGCTGGAAGCGGCGATGATGGCCCCGTCGCCAATGTGTACGCCGGGCATCACCGTCACGTTTTGGCCTATCCACACGTCGTTGCCCACCACGGTGTCGCCCTTCAGAGGCAAGTCATCAAGGGCGGGCGTCGCCTTCTCCCAGCCATTCCCCATGATGTTGAAGGGGTAGGTGGTGACGCTGTTCATGCGGTGGTTGGCGCCGTTCATCACAAACTGGATGCCCCCCGCGATGGCACAGAACTTGCCGATGATGAGCTTATCACCCAAAAACTCATA